>NZ_CATWFF010000058.1 GCF_958350005.1 uncultured Megasphaera sp.
CAATAAAGAAGTCGTGATTTACGCAAAAGACGACAAAAAAGTGTTATTTTTTCTTCAGCCTCTCCCGCTCTGCCACAGTAACGCAAAAGCCGCATCCCCTCCTGCTATTCCAGGAGAAGATGCGGTGCCATATGCAGTCTCATATATAATTATTCTTCTTCAATGACCTTGCCCGGATTCAGAATCCAGTTGGGATCTACAGCCTTTTTAATCGTTTTCATCAGTTCCAGTTCGACAGGATCTGTATATTCTTCCATGTAGTGCAGCCGTTTAAAGCCAATGCCGTGTTCGCCGGACAGGCGGCCGCCCAGGCCATATACGTACCGATAGGCCATGGCACGGAATTCTTTCAGCTGCCGTTCCCATTCTTCATCGGACATATGGCACTTCAAAATCTGGAAATGCAGATTTCCGTCACCGGCATGGGCCAGGCAGAACAGGCGGAAGTCATATTTCTTGCTTTCTTTCAGCAAGGTCTGAATGCAGTCGGCAATCTTCGTCACCGGCACGACCAGATCTTCTGACGTAGCCACTTTGGAGAAGACCCGCGTACTTTCCAGGCAGTTTCTCCGCACCTTCCAGACCCGGTCATCTGCTTCAACGACGTCGGTAGCGCCGCATTCTTCACAAATAGCGGCCAGTTTATCCATTTTGTCGTCCAGTTCTTCTTCCGTAAAGGTTTCAATGGAAATAATATCGTAGCAGCCGTCTTCATAATGAGGAAGGCGAAGTTCACTGTAATCGCTGGCACTGCGGACGAAGTTATTGTCCATAAATTCGACCGATGTCGGATTAAGTCCGGCCTTGACCAGTTTCGGCACCAGTGCCGTCGCTTTGGCCAGATCTGTAAATACGGCCAGCACATCCAGACGATACGGGCACAGGGGAACCAGTTTCAATGTGGCCTTGGTAATAATGCCCAGCGTCCCTTCAGAACCAATAATGAGCTGGTCCAGACAAAAGCCGGTGGAGCATTTCTTCAGCGTGGCCCCCAGGGTCGTCACTTTGCCGCTGGGCAGGACGACTTCCACAGAATAGACCTGATGCCGCGTCGTACCGTAGCGAACGGCTTTATTACCGCCGGCATTGGTTGCCAGATTGCCGCCAATGAGGCAGCTGTCCGAGCTGCACGGATCGCCGGCATACATGAGACCCTTGGAGTGGGCCAGGTTCTGAATGTCAATGGTGCGGACACCGGCTTCGACAACCATGTACATGCCGTCTTCATTCATTTCCAGAATATGATTCATCCGTTCCATTAGCAGGACAATACCGTGGTATACCGGTACAGCGCCGCAGCTGACACTCGTGCCGGCACTGCGCGGCGTCACCGGCACCTTGTACTGGTTGGCAATCTTCATGACTGCCGACACTTCTTCCGTATTGGCCGGCAGCACGACGACTTCCGGCAGGCGCCAGAATGACGGCGCCAGGCTTTCATCGCCTTCATAGGTTTTCAGTACATCTGCGTCGGTTTTGACGTATTTGTCGCCTACGGCCTTTCGCAAGGCCTGTAATACTTCTTCCGTAACTGGATTATATGATGCCATTTCCCTTAAAATCCCCTTTTTATCTATAAATGCTGCAGGATGCCACAGATAATGCAGCCTCCTGAAAAACCAAATTTCTACGGACCAATGCTGCCATCACGTCAGCTGTTCCCTACTTCTGCAGTACCGGGAACGTCGCTGCGGCATGGCTCATGACGGTGACTGTATAGTCTTCTTTCCCTTCTGCTGCCAGCTCTTTCCTGGCCATGGCCCAGGCTTCTTCCAGCGTTGCTGCCGGAATCTGGCCGCTCTGCCGGATAATATCAAAATTTTCCGGCCGCGTAACGATATACACCTGCTTCATGGACTGAATAATACAGCGAGACTTGAAAGCGACAAAGGCGGGAATGGAAAAATCAGCCCGCAAATCCGTTTCAAAAGCAGCCATATCACTGCGGAAGAACCAGTCTGTAAAAATAGCCGGTTCCTTAATATCCGGGCAGTCCAGCGTAAAGATCATAATGCCGCCGGGCTTGGTAGCAAAGACAGCATTCATATGGGCTTTCATGCTCTGATACAGATTCATGTCCTTGGGATAGCCGCCGGCCGAGCCGATTGTCACATCAGCCTGGGCGGAAATAGGCACGCTGGCAATGCGCAGCAAGTCATCACAGCCTTTTTTCCAGGCATCGTACCAGTGGCCGCCGACAACTTCATACAGCCCGCCGTCAGCCGTAAACACCGTATTGACCAGAAAAGCCGGATTCAGCAATGCTGCAGCCTGGCGCATATCATCGTGAAGCGGATTGTCTTCGAGAAGGCTCGTTTCACACAGGGGATTACAGCCGCCGCCCAGTTCTTCCGTCAAGGCCATGGCATGATTGCGCATAATCGTTTCATAGCCGGAAATCCCCGGCAGCACTGCCTTGCGGCCGCCGCCAAAACCGGCCATGGGATGAAACGCAACGGAACCGGTCAGAATGACCTTATCGGCCTTGACTGCTTCGGCATCCAGATAAATGGCATTGCCGTGCGTCGTCGTGCCGACGTAGGCCAGCCGGTCCGGATTGCGGCTGTCATGATTGACAATACGCAGCCGCCGGGCCATCTCCCTGCCGCAGACAATGGCGTCTTCTTCCGGCGTATGGGCGCGGTGCGTCCCCTGGGCCGTAATGACCGTAATCTGAGCATCCTGCACGCCGATGCTATTCAGTTCTTCCACGATGACCGGCAGCATGACATCCGTATGAACCAGACGGGTAATGTCGCTGACAACGATAGCTACCGTATCTGTCGCCTGGATAACATCGCGCAGCGGTGCAGTGCCGACAGGTTCACGCAGGGCTTTGCGCACCGCTGCGGCTTCATCAGTTACTTCCGGCACGTCGTTGCCGTGAAGATCATACAACAGATGGGATTCATCCAGAGACACGGTCTGGATTCCTTTTCCACAGGGAAGAGAAAATGATTTCATATGCTACCTTCTTTATCGTAATACGTAACTATATAACGTTTTATATGTATAACTCTTCAAAATAAATTCCATCGCCCCATGTACAGGGCGACGAGAGTCCGTATAAACAGCAATGCGAACAGACCCATGGTTATGATATATAACTGCTTTTCAAATTCATCCAGATGGTGAGTCCGGTGATGCATGTGATGAAGCATGTGAATGATGTGCAGCAGCATGCCGATCGCCCCGCTTTATGTATCCTGCCAGTCCGTTTTTTTCGCTGTATGGGGAAATAACTCGTGAATCTGACGAGCCGACTCTTCATCCTGCTGGATGCCTTTGAGCAGCGTTTTTTCCGAGTTTTCCATATGCTTTTTCGCTACCCGACGGGCCATGACACTGTTATGTTCGGCAATATTTTCCACCATCAGGCGATGTTCTTCCCACGTTGCTGCCAGCCGTCCCGGATAATGCATGGAAATCGAACGAAACCGCAGCATCTGCTCCCGCAGATTATGGAGAATATCGACCAGACGCTGATTGCGGCTGGCCTGATACAGTGCATCATGGAAGCGTACATCAGCGTCGACGATTTTTTCAAAGTCATCATGCTCCATGTATTCGTTAATTTCCACCAGAATACGTTCCAGATTTTCCAGTTCATCCGGCGTAATCCGTTCGGCTGCCAGGCCGGCAGCCAGTTCTTCCAGGGCGCCGCGAATTTCAAAAACCTGAGAAATATCCTTCAGGGAAATATCAGCTACATAGGCCCCCCGCCGCGGCACCATGACGACAAAGCCTTCCTGCTCGAGCTTGCGGATTGCCTCGCGAATAGGAGTGCGGCTGACGCCCAGTTCTTCAGCCAGGCGAATTTCCATCAGCCGTTCTCCCGGCTGGAGCACGCCGTCCTTAATCGCCTGCCGCAGGGCTTCGCTGACGACATCGCGCAGGGGCTTATAGGCATCCAGCTGAATAGGCTCCAGTTTATATTGTTTATCCGTTTTCATCATACGAATTATTGTCACCTCTGACTAATGTGCACTGATACACGTCGATTCCTATGGCCTGCTGTGCTGCTTCCTGACATATCTGCCGGTACAGCATCGTTCCGTCCCGTTGCGGCGGCACTACGGCAAAGACAGTAGGACCGCTGCCGGCCATGAGTGGGCGAAGGCCCTGCTGCCGCAGCAGCTGCCGGCATATGTCAATTTGCGGTACGCCGGGAATGACCAGCTCTTCGAAGGTATTGCCCATAGACCGGATAAGAGCCGTCCAATCCCTTTTTTCTGCAGCTGTAACGGCGGCATCGACGGCCACAGGACGAAGCTGCGAGGGATGCTCGTCAAAGAGGGCATAAGCCCGGCCCGTATAGACCGGTACATGAGGATGCAGAATCAGGACTTCCCAGTCCGTCAGGGCCGGCAGGGGCTGCAGTACATCGCCAATGCCCCTTCCCCGCATGGTTCCGCCGCAGATGCAAAAGGGGACATCGGCGCCAAGAGATGCGCCAATACGGCACAGCGCCTTTGTCGAAAGGCCCAGATTCCACAACCGGTTTAAGCCCCTCAGTACAGCGGCGCAGTCCGTACTGCCGCCGGCAAGACCAGCGGCCAGAGGAATCTGTTTGTCAATATGAATGGACACACCATGCGGCCCTGAGTAATATGACTTCAACGCGGCAAAAGCCCGGTAGGCCAAATTGGATTCATCACAGGACAGCTGCGGATTAGAACAGGTTAACCGGAACTGATCCGATCGTTCCAGCTGAATCCGATCACGCAGACTTACGGATTGAAAGACCGTATCTATGGTATGATAGCCATCATCGCGCCGCCCTGTAATTTCCAACGCTAAATTGATCTTGCCGTAGCCCCATTCTTCGATCATCCCTGCCGCTCCATTTCACCTGCAAAATTCCCTTCTCCCCGTATTGAATTAAATTTTTCTCTTATGGTATAATGATGGGACAGTGCAGGTATCTCTCTAGAAGACGATCCCTTATCTCCCATCCTCGTGAAGAAGGCACACGATTTATTATATCGTTTTTTCTTGTATTTTACAATTGTTTCTGTATACCAATAGGAGCAAAGATCATGAAAAACACGCACACTCTTTCGTGGAAACGCCTGGCCATTCCGTACGTCGCTTCCTTTGTGGGCGGACTTATTGCCGCCATCGGGCTGAATGCCTTTTTTATTCCTCATCACCTGCTCAGCAGCGGCATCAGCGGCGTCGCCGTAGTCCTCTACTTTATTCTGGGCATTCCCGTAGGCACCTTGGTATTTATCTTAAATATACCAGTCATGATAGCCTGCTATAAATTCATGGGGCGGCAATACACCATTCTCAGCATTGTCGGCACCTTCATGTTCTCTGCTGAAATCGACGCTACAGCCTTTCTGGCAGAGTGGGAAATCATCAAAGATCCCATCATTTCCGCCATTGCCGGCGGCCTCATATCGGGCATCGGCTTTGGCATTTTATACAAATACGGCGGCAACAGCGGCGGCCTTGATGTAGTTGGTGCTATTGTCAAGAAATATTACTCCCTGGAAATCAGCAATGTCGTCATGGCCATTAACACGGTCATCTTTCTGGGCGCAGCCTACATGTTCTCCCTGGAAATGGCCGTCCTCACCTTTGTCGGCGCCTATATTGCCACCTTCATTACCAACAAGGTCGTCATCGGCCTGAAGCAGCGGAAATCAGTCATCATTATTTCCAACCGCGCCGAAGACATTGCCAACCTGCTCATGCGCTACATCGGCCACGGCGCTACCTATTTCCATGGCCAGGGCGCTTATACGATGCAGGACAAACGCATTATCTACGCCGTCATTAAACTGACGGAAGTATCCAAAGTAAAAGAGCTGGTTCACAAAATGGATCCCAGTGCCTTTATGATTATCAGCGACGCCTCGGAAGTTGTGGGCCGCGGCTTTACAGGGCCCAAGATCAAGTATCACGCCTATCCTGGCGATTCCATGTCCATGCCGCGGACCAAAAAGTCACCTCCTCCCGAATATTAATCCACTACAGTATCGAGCAGAACCTGTGCGGTTTCACGTACATCTGCTCGATTTTTATAACGCCATAGCCCCCCATCGCCGCTGCCCGAAAGGAGAATCCCCTATGTTACAGGAAGAACGGAAAAATATTATTTTACAGGAATTAAGCTGCCGCTCCATCGTCAAACTGGAAGAACTGGCCACACTGCTCAACGTATCAGTCGACACAGTTCGCCGCGACCTGAAAGCACTGGACCGGGCCGGACTGATTCAGTACGTCCGCGGCGGCGCCAAGGCCCTGCGGGAATCTCAGCAGTTTTCCCATTTCAACGGCCGCAAAGTGCTGCACAATGACTTAAAGCGGCAGGCTGCCCGCAAAGCTGTCCTCCGCATCCACAAAGGCGATACGATTATGCTCAATGCCGGTACGACGACGACCATTTTAGCCGAAGAAATCGCCCGGACCGGTATCGTCTGCACCCTGATTACCAACAATATTGCCGCCGCCGAAGCCGCTTCCAACAGCCCGGAATGCAGTATTCATCTCATTGGCGGCGAATGGGACAGTGAAGAACGCTCCACCTGGGGCAGCCGCTGTCTGCGGGAAACAGAAACGTATTTTCCGGATATTTGCTTTCTCGCTGTAAACGCCCTGGACTGTCAGGCCGGGCTGACGGACTTCCGCTTCCATGAAATCCCCATCATGCAGGTCATGGCCAAAAATGCCTGGAAAACCATTGCCGTCATGGATTCCACCAAACTGGACCTGATGGCCAAAAAGCAGATTTTTCCCTTGCGCCAGACGCCGCTGGTCCTCATGGATGATAATGTAAGCACCGAAACCCGTGACCGCTACTGCCGCGCCGGGCTGATTATTGAGTAAGCAGGAGTTCTCTCCCGGACCATGACAAAAGGGAAAAAATATATTGACAAGACCTCCTGTCCATAGTATAATGACCTAGTCAGCTAACGACATGGAGTGATACTCAAGAGGCTGAAGAGGACGGTTTGCTAAATCGTTAGAGGTCGCAAGGCCTGCGAGAGTTCGAATCTCTCTCACTCCGCCAGATTCCTGGATTGAGCAGCTCTGCATAACAGGGCTGCTCATTTTATATCTGCTGCAAAACATGCAAAAAAATGGCATTCCTATCTTTACAACTACCGTTTCCATCTGCTATACTAAGCAAGGTACGACATCGTGCGGGTGTAATTCAGTGGTAGAATACAAGCTTCCCAAGCTTGGTACGAGGGTTCGATCCCCTTCATCCGCTCCACACCAGAGCCTTTACCAGCCATCGGTAAAGGCTCTTTTTGCATGCTTTATCAGAAATCGCAGGACCTATGCAAAAAAATTAAACGCAGTGACACACTTTGTACCTGTCATCTGGTATACTGGAGGCAAGAAATGAACCGTACACAACATGTACAGAAAGAAGGATACCTTCATGGCAGAAAAAGAACATGGCACATACAATAAAATCAGCCGCACCCTCAGCCTGTATACCAAGCTGCTGAACGGCAACTGTCTCCACGCCGAAGAAGAAGCACAGGAACAGGGCGTCACAGTCCGCAGTATTCAGCGGGACATTCAGGATATTCAGGAATTCTTCAGCAACAGCTTCCAGCAAAACGACACGATGATTCCCAAAGAAGTCATTTATAACCGCCGCAAAAAGGGCTACGAACTGCGGGACCTCAACCACCCGACCCTGACGGACAGCGAAATTCTGGCAATCTGCAAAATTCTGCTGGACAGCCGGGCCTTTACGAAACAGGAAATGACCAGCATGCTGGACCGCCTCATTTCCGGCTGCGTCGTCAAAACCAAGCAGAAAGAGATTAAGGAGCTGATCAATAACGAAGCCTTTCACTACGTAGAACCCCGGCACAAGACCGTATTCATCGATACGATGTGGACCATTGGCGAAGCCATCCGCAGCAGTCATTACCTGGAAATTCACTACACCCGCCTGAAAGAACAGAAAACAGTGTGCCGGAAAATCAAGCCCGCAGCCATCATGTTTTCCGAGTACTACTTCTACGTGGCCGCCTTTATTGAAGATGCGGAACTAAAAGACGTACTGTATACGCTGAACGACGCCAATCCCACCATTTACCGCCTCGACCGCATCAAACAGGTCGTCGTCCTCCCTGAAACCTTTCGGACGCCTTACAGCGAACGCTTTCAGGAAGGAGAATTTCGCAAGCGCATTCAGTTCATGTACAGCGGCAAACTGCGAAAAGTGCGCTTCACCTATAACGGCGCCGATATTAATGCCGTGTTGGACCGATTGCCGACGGCCGTCATTGAATCCGAGAAAGACGGCGTCTATACGGTCTCTGCCGAAGTCTACGGCAACGGCATCGATATGTGGCTCCGAAGCCAGGGCAATACCGTCCAGGTGCTGTAGCACCTGTCCAGCACACAGCAGGCATACAAAACAGGGATACAAACCGTACCAGTCCGTATCCCTGTTTCGTCACGCTATGTGTTCATTATGCTACAGTTAAAAGTAAATGGCTTTTAATACGACAGCATGGACAATCGCTGCGCCGATTAAGACCAGCGGAATCACACGATGTATGGCAAATAACCGGGCATTAGGATGCTTTTTCATGTACACGCCAACACCGATCTGAACAACAAACAGCGCCAGCATAGCAATGCCTGTTAGCAGCAATGGCAGCGGTATAACCGGCAGGAACGGCATTTTAAACAGAAAATGCCGGGCCGCCAAAACAGCCGAAGCACCCCCTAATACAACATGGAGACCAAACCATACTTCGCGGTGGTTCCGCTTAATATTTCTCTTAAAATAGGTCGTACGATATATCAAAAGATATACCGCCGTAATCGCTAACACAGGAACAAATGGCATTTCAAATCCCCCTATCTCATGGAATATCTCCTTCAAATGATGATGAATATACTCCAAAATTATGCTATATAATACTACTGCAGCTACAAAAAAGCTTGTATTTATTATACCAACACGCAATAAAGAGTCAAATTGTATGTTGGCATAGAAGCAGATACGACATATCTATACATACGAAACGCAGGCAGTCCCTGTAATAAAAGGCTGCCTGTGCTACTGTTTCTGTCATATATTCAATCGTTTTATTTCTTCTTCCGATGAACAATCAACGCTTCATCAGCCCATTCGAAGAAAAATAACTCTGACAGGTAGAGCAGCTGATGTCCTGCATAACAATCCAGCAATTCTTCTGCCGTCCCCATCGTATACCCAGAAGGATTATACATCGTATCCAACAACTCAATATCCCCCTTTTTGACAGCACGAATGAATTTCTTCGTACCTGGACACGTTTCTTTTAACTTCTTCAGGTATGACTTGGCCATACCCCATTTATCCAGCTTAAAATATAACAATGCCAGCGGCAGAAGATACGATGGACAATTCTCTTCTTCCGAATTGAGATGGTACAGTTTCAGTGCCTTCGTTTCATCACTGGTTTTAGCGTACAGCACCATGAGGGTATAGCGAATCCCCAGGTTATCATTTTTATTCAGCCCCATCATGGTTTCGCCAACTTCGATGGCTTTGATAAAAATCCCACAGTCCATCAGCGCCATCATATACCGCTGCAGCAGCCGCATATAGGGCCGTGTCTCAAAGACCATCCAAAAATCTCCCCGGCTATTGGTATACAGCTGCTCCCGCTTCAATCGTTTTCGTTCTGTTTCAATCAGTGCCGGCAGGGCCACTACAAAATCAAGGGGACTTTTGGCATCAACTTCCAATTGGGCCAGTTTGACATCCATATTATCTGGCGCCAATGCTGCAGCCTGTTCCAGATACTGTTTCTTTTTGTGCTTTGATGAGGACTGGTCTGCCAGTTCCAGATAATCATACATATCCATTTCATCTGTACTGTCTGCTCCATTAGCTAAGGTTTCATTATAGGCAGCAAAAAATTCCTGGGTCAGCCGCTGTAATTCTGCCTCATCCCTGATCCCCTGCGGCGCCTTTTCTGCCAGAAACGCATGAAATGCATGCAGCGCTTTTTCTGTCTTACGCGACATAAGTATTCCTCCTCGCATAATATATTTGTAAGCAAGATTTCCGCCTCGCTATACCCAGTTTGCCTACGCCTGCAAGCAGTTAGGGATTCTGTTAGATACTACCAGCATTCCTCAGGCCAAAGGCCGCGTAGAACGCCTGAACCAGACCCTACAGTCGCGCCTGCCCGTAGAACTACGCCTGGCAGGCATTACGACCATAGAGGCTGCCAATGAATTCTTAAACTCCTACATAAAAGAATTCAACACACAATTTAGCTTGCCTCTTTATGGTACCAGATCGGTCTTTGAAATGCAACCGACACCAGAGAAGCTGAATCAAATGCTGGCGGTATTACAGGAGCGAACCATAGACTGCGCGGGCACTGCATCCAGTTTCAGCACCAATATTACCGGTTGCTAAATGCACAGGGGAAGCCGGTATGGCTGAATTCATAGGCCCATTATACAATACTGCTACTTCTTCGACTTCTCTTCCAGTTCCAGCATGTACTTATCAAAGTCAGACATGAACAGTCTATCCTGAATGACACGGTATTTTTCAAATTCAGTTTCGGCTTTTGTCTTTGCAATCTCAGCAGTGATTTTACCTGCATCCTGCAGAACCTCTCTGTCATCTGCCATCAAGAATAGATCCAGTCGTTTTGCCCAATCCTCCATCGTCATTGGGATATGACGTTCTGCACGATCCTCTGCCAAATCCAGATAAGCTGATACAATACGCTCCAATGAGCGCATTTCCTTCTCTGAAAGATAATTCTTCGCAACGCTGACATCACTTTTTACAATCTTTCCTTCCGGTGCTGCTGCCCAGGTAGTCAGTCCCATGTGAGGCTTATCTGCATCCGCTCGCTCATAAATTAATTCTGCTGCAGTGTGTCCGTGAACTGCATAATGCATCTTATTCTGCACCTTTGCAAAGAACTGTTTTGTTGTTTTTGCTGTTCGGTCATAATCAAGAGCGGTAGCATAGATATCTGTTATCTTCTGATAAAATCTGCGCTCAGACAAACGGATTTCTCGAATCTGTTCAAGCAAACGGTCGAAGTATTCTACGGTAAGCACAGATCCACCATTTTTCAGGCGTTCATTATCCATGACCCAGCCTTTGATGGTATAGTTTTTAACGATACCGTTAGCCCATTTTCGAAACTGCACGGCTTGTTCATTATTTACCTTAAAGCCAACAGCAATAATCATTTGAAGATTGTAATGCTTAGTAGCACGGGTAACCTGACGCGAACCTTCAGTTTGAACTATCCGGAAATTCCGGATAGTTGAATCTGCCTCAAGTTCAGAATCAGAATATATCTTTTTAATATGCTCATTAATAGTCCGAACATCCACATTATACAATACAGCCATCATCTTCTGTGTCAGCCAGATATTCTCATCTTCATAACGCATTTCAATACTGTCTGGTTGATCGCCGACAGATGCAGCGTAAGTCAGATATTCTGCCGCGCTGGAACGAATGGTAATTTCATCTTTTTTCTGTT
>NZ_CATWFF010000059.1 GCF_958350005.1 uncultured Megasphaera sp.
AGTATATATAGCATCAGATATGGAGGAACCTATCGTGGAAATCAGGACATTACGCTATTTTTTAGCTGTTGTAAAAGCGCAGAGCATCATCGGTGCCTCCCGGGTACTGCACATTACTCAGCCTACTCTGTCACGTCAGCTCAGCGAGATGGAAGAAGAACTGGGCTGTCTATTATTTAAACGGAGCAACCGCTTTATTACGCTTACATCAGAAGGATTGTTTTTATATAAGCGTGCTGAGGAAATCGTAGGACTCGTCGATAAAACAACCAATCAGTTCAAAAAGCCGAATGAAATCATTTGTGGAAAAGTCTCGATTGGCTGTGCTGAATCGGAGACAATGCGTTATATTGCTAAAATGATAAAAAAGATTCAAATACAATATCCGCAGGTAGAGTTCCAGCTTATTAGCGGCAGTATTGCTGATGTTGCTGATAAAATTGACAATGGTGTCTATGACTTCGGCGTATTTTGTGATGTTGTAGACAGCAGAAAATATAAGTATCTGCGCCTGCCTGAAGAAGAACGTTGGGGTGTGCTGATGCGCAAAGGGGATCCACTGGCTCAATATGATGCTGTTACACCATCGATGTTGTGGGATGCTCCGCTGATCTGTTCTGGAGAAACCTTGCCTGGCAGTGCACTTTTAAATGACCGCCTTGCGGAATGGATTCAAAAAGATTTTAGTGATCTTCATATTACGGCTACATATAATCTGCTGTATAATGCATCTATCCTCGTTGAAGAAGGGCTGGGATATGCAATATGCTTTGACCGTATTCTGAACCTCAGTGGTGAAAGCATCCTTTGTTTTAGGCCCCTTGTACCTGAACTGACCAGCAGTATTTACTTCGTTTGGAAAAAGGATCAGATCTTTACCAGACAGGCGGCCTTGTTTCTGGAGCAAATGCAGGAAAATCTGTCTAAAGAAACGAATGTAACTGGAATCTGACAGATAATTCTTTTTCTGCTGTATAACTACGGCTATTGCAGGCGTGTTATATAAAACGGATCTCTGTCATGTGTTTGCCTCAGCAAATGAAGTCAGCATCAGCAGTTTTTCTATCTTTTGTTTCACGTGAAACATGAGGGGAGAGACATGGTATAATACAGGCAGGAGAAGGCGGAACAATTTTTTGCCGGTAGGAATATATGTAGCAATCCTGCTTTTGGAAAATACCTATACTATAATACTATATCGGCATCATAAGATATGAGGAGAAATGTGATGAGTGTTATTCGCAATGCGACGATAACAGATGCCGCAGCCATTTTACAAATATACGAGTATTACGTCGTACATACGGCCATTACCTTTGAATATACATTACCATCTTTGGAAGAATTTAGAGAACGCATGATACAGACGATGAAGAAATATCCCTATTTAGTCATTATAGAGGATGGGCAGATTCAGGGATATGCCTATGCCGGCCCCTTTGTCGCCAGAGAAGCCTATAACTGGTCCTGTGAGATGACCATATATATGGACAGGAATGCACGAAAACAGGGCTTGGGCCGTATGCTGTACGAAGCACTGGAACAGGCGCTGCAGCGCATGGGGATTCTGAATCTCTATGCCTGCATTGGCTATCCCGAACAGGATGACGAATATTTGACGACGAACAGCGCTGATTTTCATGCGCATTTGGGGTATAGAAGAGTTGGAACATTTTATAACTGCGGTTATAAATTTCAGCGATGGTATCATATGATTTGGGTGGAGAAAGTCATTGGGATTCATGAGAAAGAACAGATACCGGTAGTGCCATATCCAGATCTGATGAACGTGTAACTTCCTGTGTTTCACGTGAAACACAGGAGAAGATGGTATGGAATATATTATATACAGGAGGTTTATATGATTCCTTATTCCGTATTACTTGTCGATGATGATGAAAAACTTTGTGACCTGCTCAAGTCCTATTTTGAGCGGGAGCAGTTTGTCGTATATGTTGCCCATAATGGGGTAGAGGCCCTGTCACTGCTGAAGCAGTATGAGCCGCAGATTATGATACTGGATTTGATGATGCCTGCCATGGATGGGTTTGAAGTGTGCCGGCGGATACGCGTATTCAGCGATATTCCCATTATCTTTCTGAGCGCCAAAGACGATGAGACGGATCGGCTCGTAGGCCTCAACATTGGCGCTGATGATTATGTGTCCAAGCCATTTAACGTGAAGGAACTCATTGCCCGTGCACACAGCCTGCTGCGCCGGGCCAGGGGAGAAGTCATTCAGCATACGTCGCGATATGAAATACGGGATTTAGTCATTGATAAGGAAAAATTTACAGTACTGCGCAGAGGGAAACCGATTGTACTGACGCCGACAGAATTCAAGATTCTGGAAGTCCTGGCGTCGTCTCCGGACCGGGTGTTCAGCCGCATGCAGCTCATGGAGAAGGCTCAGGGCGGATATAGTTTTGAAGGCTATGAACGGACCATTGATACGCATGTCCGGAACCTGCGGAAAAAGTTGGAGCCTGATCCGGCTGCGCCAATGTATATTCTGACGGTCTATGGAATTGGGTATAAGTTTGCTGGAGGCAGTCATGAAGCGGTATGATAGTCTGGTATTTCGGCTGACCGGGATGGTGTTTATCCTGCTGTTTTTGACGATTTCCCTGCTGCTCTTTCTGGTCAATAACCAGATGTCCAGCAACTTCTCAGAATACCTGCAGATGTACAATGCCATGCCCAGTCACGGCATGATGCGCCACGGCATGATGCATGGAGCCGCAGAAATGCACTATCTTTCGTCCATTCATGAATCGCTGCTATGGGTAGGCCTGCTCATGCTGTCTCTGAGTGTTGCCGTCAGCTACGTCGTCGTGCGGCGTCTTACACAGCCTCTGCTGGCACTGACTCATGCGGTGCACACCATACAGGAAGGTAAACTGGGACAGACTGTTCCTGTAGAACGGCATGATGAAGTAGGGATACTGGCCCAGACTTTTAATGATATGTCCGTCCATCTGGCCGAGAATGATTTGATGCGGCGCCATCTCTTTGCCAGTATTGCCCATGAACTGCGGACGCCTCTGGCGATTTTGCAGGGAAATCTGGAAGGCATGGTAGATGACGTCATTCCTACAGACAAGAAAATACTGCTGTCCATGGAAGATGAAGTGCTGCGCCTGAGCCGGCTCGTACAGGATCTGCGGGATCTGTCGCTGGCCGAAATTAATGAACTGGTTCTACACAAGACGAAAAGCAATATGAATCTTCTGCTGGAACGGGCAGTCAGCATGCTGCAGCCGCTGTGCGAAGAAAAACAGTTAGTCGTCTCTCTGGACCTTTGTCCCGATTTGCCTGATATTTCCATTGATACCGACCGGATTAACCAGGTTATTTACAATATACTGAACAATGCCATTCGCTATATTGACAGGGGCTGTTCAATCCATGTATCGACACAGTGTGTGGAACAGGAAGGACGGCGTTTTGTACAGACCACCATTGCCGATACGGGCAGGGGGATTGCCGAAGAAGATTTGAAACATATTTTCCAGTACTTTTATCGGGGAGAAAAGTCGCGGAGCCGTAAAAGCGGCGGCAGCGGCATCGGTCTGGCTCTGGCGCAGCAATTCGTATTGTGTCATGGCGGGACCATTCATGCTGACAGTACAGTCGGAGAAGGGACGACGTTTACCTT
The DNA here is from genome assembly GCF_958350005.1 of uncultured Megasphaera sp. GTDB lineage: Bacteria > Bacillota > Negativicutes > Veillonellales > Megasphaeraceae > Megasphaera. Next base: position 3,659 of record NZ_CATWFF010000059.1, read on the forward strand.
TACCTTGCCGGTATAACTGCATATGAAAAACAAGGAGGCCCTGTGTTTCACGTGAAACACAGGGCCTCCTTGTTTTTTGGAAAATCGGTTATTTTACCAGTTCATAGCCGGCGTTGGCAATGACTTTGGCAAAGGCATCGTCGGAGATCGGTTTTGTCGATGTAACATCGGCTTTTTTCCCTTCCAGGTCTACAACGACATCTGTAACGCCGTCCATACCGGCCAGGGCATCGTGGACGTGCTTCTGGCAATGCTGACACATCATTCCTTCAATTTTCAATGTAGTTTTCATCGTTTTGTTTCCACCTTTCGTAGGAGATATATGAGGAGTTTCCCGTGATGTTTCACGTGAAACAGTTCCAGCTGAAGACTGACTTTCTGTGTGACTTGGCGCAAAGAACCGAAGCCGAAGGGCATTGAGGACGACGCAGACACTGCTCATGCTCATAGCTGCGGCGCCGATCATGGGGCTGAGCTTCAGGCCATAGGCCGGATAGAGAAGGCCTGCAGCCAGAGGAATGGCAATGACGTTATAGAAGAATGCCCAGAACAGATTTTCTTTTATATTTTTGATGACTGCTTTGCTCAGGCGGACGGCGCTGACTGCGTCGAGAAGGTCGTTGCGCATGAGGACGGCATCAGCACTTTCAATAGCCACATCGGTACCTGCGCCAATGGCCATGCCCAGGTCGGCTTTGGCCAATGCTGGCGCGTCATTTATGCCGTCGCCAATCATGGCAACTTTGTGGCCCTGGGCCTGGAGGGCGGCAATATGTTTTTCCTTATCCTGCGGCAGTACTTCGGCAATGACCTTGGGAATATGGAGGCGCCGGCGAATGGCTTCTGCCGTGCGGGCATTATCGCCAGTCAGCATGACTACGTCAATTCCCATGCGGGCGAAATCGGCAATAGCAGCGGCACTGCTTGCTTTTTCCACGTCAGCAACGGCGATGATGCCGATGATCTGCTGGCTGTCTGCAAAGAGGAGGGGCGTTTTCCCTTCGTCAGCCAGGGCATTCAGCCTGTCTGTATAGTTCGTCAGGGGAATCTGTTTTTCCTTCATCAATGCTGCATTTCCGGCATAATAGGTTTTTCCATCCACTTCCGCCTGAATGCCGCGGCCAAAAAGGGCCAGAAAATTCGTTACTGCCGCCGGCGCAACCTGATGTTCTTTGCCATAAGCAGTAATGGCTTCGGCCAGGGGATGTTCGCTGCCCTGTTCCATACCGGCTGCTAGGGAGAGGAGTTCATCCTGGCTGACCCCTTCGGCATAGATATCCGTGACCTGCGGCTTTCCTTCCGTAATGGTTCCGGTCTTGTCCATGACGACCGTATCGATGGCATGGGCTGTTTCCAGAGCTTCACCGGATTTGATGAGAATGCCGTTTTCCGCACCTTTGCCAGTGCCTACCATAATGGCTACAGGCGTAGCCAGGCCGAGGGCGCAGGGGCAGGAAATGACGAGAATGGAAATGCCGATGGAGAAGGCAAATTCCAGATCGGCGCCCATGAGGAAATACCAGACAGCCGTGACGAGAACTGCCAGGGTAATGACGGCAGGAACGAAAATGCCGGCAATGGTGTCGGCCATTTTGGCAATAGGAGCCTTGCTGGAGCTGGCTTCATCGACGAGGCGGATAATCTGATTAATCGTCATGTCATCGCCGACGCGTTTGGCCGTGAAGTGAATAGAGCCGGCCTTGTTCATCGTAGCGGAAGTGACCGTGTCGCCAGGCTGTTTTTCCACGGGAATACTTTCGCCTGTAATGGCCGATTCATCGACGCTCGTCGTTCCCTGTGAAATGACGCCGTCAGCAGGAATGCGTTCTCCCGGGCGGACGACGATTTCATCGCCGACAGCCAGCTTTTCAATGGGAATAACCGTTTCGGCACCATTGCGAATGACTGTGGCCTGTTTAGGCGCCAGGTTGATGAGCTTTTCAATGGCCGCACTGGTCTTTCCCTTAGCTCTGGTTTCCAGGTATTTCCCAATTGTAATCAAGGTGACGATCATACCGGCTGATTCAAAATACAGGTTGGAACTGTACGCCGATACGAGTGCCCAGTCGCCGTGGCCCAGTCCCCAGCCAATGCGGAAGATGGCAAAGGCACCAAAGATGGCTGAGGCCATGGAACCCATGCCGACGAGGCTGTCCATATTGGGAGCGCCCTGAAACAGATTGCGGAAGCCATTGATGTAATACTTGCGATTGAGATACATAATCGGCAATATGAGTAAAAATTGGGAGAACGCAAAGGTAATGGCGTTTTCCGGGCCGTGAAACAGGGCTTTAAAGGTCTCTGGCACGGGCAGGCCGAACCATTCCAGAAACATGTGATGCATGGCAATGTACATGGTAGGAATGAGAAAGATAATCGACCATATGAGGCGGTGCTTCATTTCACGCAGTTCTGCATTTCCATCTGTTTCTGCCGGTGCCGCAGCGGCAGGAGCACCGGCTTTGGTTTCCAGTGCGGCACCGTACCCGGCGTTTACTACGGCGTTGACAATATCCTGACTGGACAGGATAGAATCGTCGTAATTTACCTGCATGCTGTTGGTCAGCAAATTGACGCTGGCCTTCTGCATGCCCTGCAGCTTGGATACGGCCTTTTCTACCCGTGTAGAGCAGGCAGAGCAGGACATGCCTGTAATATGATATTTTTCGTGTTTCATGTCATCAGTCCTTCCTTTACTTCATTAATTTTTGTAATGTACAGACTAATTCATCCACTACTTCATCTCTCCCTTCACGAATGTCATGGACGACACAGCTTTTGATATGCTGTGCCAGTAATTCTTTATTAAAGGCATTGAGCGCTGACTGTACGGCTGTTACCTGTGTTAAAATATCGACACAGTAGCGGTCTGTTTCCAGCATGTTGCGAATGCCGCGAATCTGCCCTTCTATCCGGTTCAGGCGGGAAATGAGGCTTCGGTATTCTTTTCCTTCTTTGTCACGATGCTTCATCTTGGCCAGGCCGCAGTGACAGGGAACGGATTTCTTCAGATCCATTGCAGTATCCTCCTGGATTATCCATATATTTATATACCCCATATGGGTATATAAATATATTATACCCGTATGGGGTATATGTCAATGGTGGTCACTTAGCCAACAGGGAATAAAAAAACGATGTCCCTTTGGGGAACATCGTTTGCAGTGCAGTTATATTATTTTTTCAGGACAGCGACGACATCCTGGGTCTGGTCTGTAGCATTTTCAAAGCCGGCAATAATGGAGCCCTGTACGACAATGCAGTCCAGGTTCTTTTCTTTGCGGACTTTTTCTACAGACTGAACAACGTCTTTTTCCATGGGAACGACTAATTTGTTTTCCAGATCTGTAATCCGCTGGTTGAGCTGTCTTGCCAGATCCCGTTTTTCCTGATCTGTTTTCATGTTAGCCGATTTAGTGGAAAATTCTTCATCTGCTTTTTTGATAGCAGCCTGCATTTGTGCGCTTACTTTGGGATAATCTTTATGAGAAGAAATGAGCGTATCAAAATTGACGTAGCCGACGCCCGATGCAAATGCCGAGGCAGCAGCAGCCATGCTCATCATACCAATCACTGCCAGAGAAGCCAGTTGTTTTTTTACATTCATCATATGAACCTCCTAAAATATGAGATATACTCAACTTCAGTACTTTGTTGTATTATAGCAGACTTGGCCAAAAACCACAATGTATTTTACAATACTGTGACAAATGACGGAAACAATTTATTTTTTTTCGTCTGTGCTCGATGCTTCGTCTTCATCTTTAATATAGATATATTTGTCTTTCTTCATCTTTTCAATAATTTCCGGCGCCATGGCAATCAGTTTTTCAAAGGCTGAAGCCTGGTAGCCGTCTTTTTTGATGGAAAACATTTCGACTCTGTCCCCTTTGATGACCAGTACAGCTGACGGTTCCATTTTTGCGCCGCCGCCGCCGCCGGCACTGCCTGAGCCGAACCCGAAGGTTACGTCGACAAAGGGGACAATAATGGCTTCACCGATATGGACGGCTTCGCCGACTACGGTTTCTACTTTGATCATTTCCTTGAAATTTTCAAAAATCGTCTGTAAATTGTTTTTGATATATGTATTATCCATGATGTTTTTCCCTTCTTGACGTGTAATACTGGCCGAGCAGGCGGCGCACTGGCGATGATACGAGGAATGAAAGGGTTGCCAGAATAAAGACGGAAGGATAGAGTTTTCCCTGGCCCTGAGCTGTACAGTCGTACTGTTTCTCTGTGAAATTGAAATGAAGATCCTCAATGGAGTCCGGCATTACGGTGTATAAGAAGCCTGCCAGCATGCCCGTTTCATGGGGCTGAGCAAGGCCGAGACTGCCGCGTATCGTAAACTGGCGTATACGGGCACTTAAAAGGGCGCAGTCGAACCAGCGCCAGCAGGCGAGCAGCATATCTTCGCGAAGGAGCAGCTGCGTTACCGATTTTCCGGACTTGGAAGGCGGCGATGTTTTGGCACTGCTGCGCAGCTTTTCATACGTAAGGGTACGGGCAGTTTTTTCTACTTCTTCTGCTGCAGCGGCACACTGTTCTTCTGTAATGGTTTCCTCTGCCGGAGCGGACTGTCTTTCTTTCCCGGCAATGGAAAAGGATGTAACTGGTTTCTCCCCGTACGTATACTGCCAGGTGTAATGCAGCATATGCCCCAGCCAGCACAGGGTTCCTTCCATGTAAAAAGGAGATTTTATGTGTACCAGTACCTGGTAGGTCAGGGGAACAGAGGCAGCCGTAAGGATGAGAAGGAGCAGCAGGGTTATGCAAGCGACGGCGGCCATGAGGCGGTCACCCCCTTATTGTTCTCCGCGCTTATGGAAAATACAGTCTACATTATCGGCTCCAAAGCAGCGGGAGCAGGAAATGCACGTAGCCGGTTCCGTACTGCCTCCTTTCCAGAGAGCCGGTAAATTGGGCTGGCGGAGGAAAGGCCGGCTCATGGAGACAAAGGCAATATCTGTAGTGTTCAGACAGTGTTCGATTTCGCCGATTTGCCGGAATCCGCCGACGACGCCGACATCAATGCGTCCTTTGAGCTGTGCTGCTGCTTTGGCAGCATATTTGGCAAAGTACATGGGTTCTTTGGTTCGGCGAATGGCCCGCAGCGGACCTTGCCGCGGCAGGGAGGACATATTGCCGCCACTGACTTCGATGGCGCTGGCCTGAGCATCGGCAATCCATTCCATGACCTGACGGCTTTCGTCAAAGGTCATGCCTCCTTCTTTCATGAAGTCGGCACAGTTCAGTTTGACCCACAGCGGATAGGCGTTGCCTGTTTCCCGGCGAATGGCGGCGATGCATTCCAGCAGAAAGCGGGCTCTGTTGCGCAGGGTTCCGCCGTATTCGTCGTCGCGGTGATTGAAGTAAGGCGACAGGAATTTACTGGCCAGGTATCCGTGGGCGCCATGGAACTGCACGCCGTCGAAGCCAGCCTGCTTTGCCCGGCTGGCTGCACGGCCCACATCTTCTATAAGGCCGGCAATCTGGTCTGCTGTAAGGGCACTGGATTCCTGGACGAGACGGCCGATTTTTTCGGTAACGCCGCTGGGACTGACAATGGTTCGGCCGTCTCCCTGGGGAAGCATAATGGCCGATCCCATGACGACGATTTGGGCGACAATTTTGCCGCCATGATCGTGGACGCGCTGAACGATGCGGGACAAGGGCTGAATATAGGTATCATCATCTATGCGAATTTGATGGCGCTGCCATGGTTCCAGCGAACTTACGGCCATCATTCCCGTAATGATGACGCCTGCGCCGCCATCGGCAAGCCGTTCATAGGTCTGTCCTAACCGCTCTGTCGGATAGCCCGCTTCGTCAGCCATTCCTTCAAAGGTGGCGGAACGGACAATGGGACAGGCTGCATTAATGCCGCCGATACGACAGATATCAAATAACATGGCAAATCTCTCCTTGGTAATACAAGATGGGGTAAAGTTTTATTTTTTATTATATCCTAAAACAAGGTAAAAATCTAATGCTTTCTCCTGTAAATCCTGGCTGCTTGAGAGATTTCATTTCTCTGTACGGCTGTGAAATGTTGGATAGGCCGGCACTTTCCTTTATAATATAGATTAGATAATCAGATGTTAGATGCAGCAGTGCAGATGTGCTGCGTTGTGTATAAGGAGGGATACTTGTGAAATATATAGATCTTACGGTGCCGTCAGCGGCATCGTTGTTATGGCGGCGTAAATTCTCGTTTTCCCGCCGCGCCGGGCGCAGTGAATACTGGCTGAGCGTCGGTATTTTGAATGTGTTCTACATGCTGATTCTGGCAGGTGCTGACGCCGGAACGTACTGGCTGTATGGGCCGACGTATGCTGAAGCCGTTTTGGGCGGCATCATGACCAGCCTGACCCTGGGCGGCTCGTTCCTTGTGTTTCTCATCAGTCTGGCCGTTACTGTGCGGCGCCTTCATGATACAGGACGCAGCGGCTGGTGGTATTTGCTGAGTTTTATTCCCGTTGTAGGACAGCTGCTGCTTTTTTTCTGGCTTATTCAGCCGTCTGACGGTGACAACTCCTATGGAACCAGGCTGCAGCTGCTGGAGACAGCACATGAGGAAGACGCCTGTGCTTCGCCGTCAGATATGACCTGGCAGCGTGCCGGCGCATGCATTTGGCATAGTCCTCTTTCCTTTTCCGGCCGTATGGGGCGGGATGTATTCTGGCTGGGACTTGTTGCTGTGCAGCTGGTTGTTCTTCTCAGCATCATCGCCGCCGGAATCAGTTTTTTCTGCGTCATGACGCTGTTTGTTGCTATCTCTGCCTATACCCTGCTGGCCTGGCCGCCGGTTATTTTCTCCTTTGTGATGATAGGGGCCATCATTATACTGGTAGCTGCCAATATGATGGTTCTTTTGTCCATGAGTGTACGCCGCCTTCACGATACAGGCCGCAGCGGCTGGTGGTTCTTAGTGAGCCTTATTCCCGTTGTCGGCATGTTCATTCTCCTCTGGTGGACCACAGCGCCTTCGGCGCCAGATAATCAGTACGGAATTCGGCCGGAATAAAGCAATCCTGCCTCCGACACAGTATATCAGCTGTGTCAGAGGCAGGATTATTTTTTATATAATAGGGGTCAGCAGACTTTGTTGCCGTTAGCTACCATTTTAAAGCGCAGCCCCAGCAGCTCTGAGGCCCTTTTGCACATGAGCATGCGCTGCATGAAGATTTCAAAATAGTCCATAATGGAGCATATATTTTCATCCAGCTCAATAGCCAGGGTAATGGTCTTTTTGGAAATATCTATTTTCAGTTTAGATGACAAGGCGGCGTAATTGACCTGATCGTGCTTGTCAAAGGTTTCGCGGATCTGATTGCGCACGCGGTTGCGGCGAACGTCGGTTTTATCTGCCAGAATCAGGGCTGCAGAGACCGGATCGACAGCGATGCCGCTGTTTTCATCGTGCTGGCCAATGGCCGTAATAATCGTGGCAATATCTTCCGGCGGCGCGCCCCAGTCGCGAAGAAACTGAAAGGCCATAAGGGCCCCGGTGTGGGCGTGATCGATGCGGTTGATGCAGTTTCCCAGGTCGTGCATGTAGCCGGCAATGCGGGCTAGTTCGACTGTGTGATCATCGTATCCTAATTTTTTTAACAGTTTTCCTGCCGTCACAGCTACTTTGGCGGCATGTTTGCGTGCATGTTCCGTATAACCCAGTACTCCCAGGACGTTATTTCCCTGTTCCAGGTAAATGTTGAGTTCCTTCGCATGCATAATGTTTTCATACGTAAATTTTTTCATACTAATATAATAC
>NZ_CATWFF010000060.1 GCF_958350005.1 uncultured Megasphaera sp.
TGAGCGTCCGCGAAGATGCCATGGTTCTGTATGGCTTCGTCACGCAGGATGAATACGACCTGTTCATGCTGCTTCTCGGCGTCAACGGTATTGGCCCCAAAGTGGCTCTCGGCATTCTGAGCGCCGTCAGCCCCGACGGGTTCCGCCTGGCTGTTCACCAGAAGAACATGAAAGTCCTGACGAAGATGCCCGGTGTCGGCAAGAAGACAGCAGAACGGATGATTCTGGAACTGCATGATAAAGTCGGTGCTGTCGGTGACGGGCTGGTTGCAGAAGAAACTGACACGACAGCGGCGCCGCAGGGACTGGCAGCAGAAGCGCTGGCCGCTCTGACCGGTCTGGGATATACGGCCCAGGAAGTGCTGCCTGTGCTGGAAGCAAAGGCCCCGCACTGCCAGTCTGTGGAAGAACTGCTGAAAGAGACGCTCCGGTCTCTGGGAAGCGGGAGGTAAGGAATGGAAGAAAACCGGATTGTGGAAACAGGCCAGGTGCCGGGCGATTCCTGGCAGTACAGCCTGCGGCCTCATTATTTAAAAGAATATATTGGCCAGGAAAAGGCCAAGCAGAACCTGGACGTCTTCATTCAGGCTGCCAAGCTGCGCGGCGAGGCCCTGGATCACGTCCTGCTCTATGGCCCGCCAGGCCTGGGCAAGACGACCATGGCCGGCATTATTGCCAATGAGCTCGGCGTGAGCCTGCGCATTACGTCCGGTCCGGCCATTGAACGGCCTGGCGACCTGGCGGCACTGCTGACGAATCTGCAGGAACGGGATGTCCTGTTCATCGACGAAATACACCGCCTGTCTCACAGCGTAGAAGAAGTGCTCTATGCGGCAATGGAAGATTTTGCCCTGGATATTGTCATCGGCAAGGGCCCCAGTGCCCGGTCGGTGCGCATTGATCTGCCGCCGTTTACGCTGGTCGGCGCAACGACTCAGGTCGGCCGTCTGGCGCCGCCGCTGCGGGATCGGTTCGGCGTCATTTGCCGCCTGGAGTTTTACCGTCCAGACGAACTGGTGCTGATTATCAAGCGGACTGCAGATATACTGAATATTGAAATCGACGATTCCGGCGCCATGGCCGTAGCCTGCCGGTCGCGGGGGACGCCGCGCATTGCCAACCGTCTGCTGAAGCGGGTCCGTGACTTTGTCCAGGTCGCAGAAGAGCCGGTCATTACGGCCGAACTGGCCGGCCAGGCTCTGGACCGACTGGAAGTAGATGACTGCGGCCTGGACCGGACAGACCGGCGGGTCCTGCAGGTCATTATCGAGAAATTCGGCGGCGGCCCGGTGGGGCTGGATACGATTGCTGCGGCTATCAGCGAATCCGTCGATGCTGTAGAAGATGTGTACGAACCGTTTCTCATGCAGCTCGGTTTTCTGAACCGCACGCCCCGGGGCCGCGTCGTTACGGCGGCAGCGTATGCTCATCTGGGACTGCCGGCACCGAAAGACGCAAAGGGAACGGCTCTGTTTTAGGAGGAACTATGGCAAAACTGCTCATTATCATCGGCCTGGTATGCATCGTCGCCGGCCTTTGCTGGATGGTACTTGATTCTCTGGGCTGGAGCCGCTTTATCGGTCATCTGCCGGGAGATATACATATAACCAAAGGGAACACGTCTTTTTCGTTTCCCATTGTTACCTGCATTATTATCAGCGTGATTTTGTCTATTATTATGAATATATTTTTCCGTCATTAGGAGGCAGGCATGGGTATGAGACGATTGGTTCGCATTGTCGTTGGCGCAGTGCTGCTGGTCTGGGTGACTGCGGCGGCTCTGGCTGCAGGAAACGGCCCGGATATGCGCATTGGCATACGGGAAGGACAGGGCAGCGTGTCCGTCGTGGGAACGCAGGATGTCGGCGTATACAGGCAGGAAAAATTATGGAAGAAAGTAAAGGCCAACACGCCTGTGCAGATACAGATCAGCGGATCTGAGCTGACCGTAAACGGTGCGAAAACGGCTGGCCCCATATCGGTGCGGCCTCTGCAGAAGGACGGCCTCGTCAAGGTAACAGACGGCTATTCGTACCGGGGATATCTGGAAATGATGAAATCGCCGGCTTCATCGGGAATGACCGTAGTCAACGTGGTGCCCCTGGAATACTACCTGTACGGCGTGGTCGGCAAGGAAATGTCGCCGTCGTGGAGTCTGGAAGCGCTGAAGGCTCAGTCTGTAGCCGCCCGGACCTATGCCGTGTCGCACCGGAATTACTTCAAAAGCCGCGGCTTCGATATGACCGATGATACGCGCAGCCAGGTATACGGCGGCGTCAATGCCGAAGCGCCGTCTATTATTCAGGCCGTCAATGCGACGAGTGGCGAAATTCTGACCCATAAAGGAAAGCCTATTGAGGCCATTTTTTCGGCCAGTGCCGGCGGCTGGACAGAAAACAGTGAAAACGTCTGGGGCACGGCGCTGCCCTATTTGCGGGGCGTAGTCGACAAGAGCGATAAGATGCCGTCGTACAGCTGGTCGGTGTCGACGACGCCGGAAAAACTGGCGTCTAATCTGCAGGCTGCCGGCAAGGGTGTGGGCACGGTGAAATCCATTTCCCTGTCGCCCCTGGCCAAGCGGCCTATTGCGGCTACAGACCGCGGCGTTTCCGGCCGGGTTCTGAATATGACGGTCATCGGCTCAAAAGGGAAAGTAAATGTGACAGGCAATGCCTTTCAGTCCATTTTGGGCCTGAAGAGTACGCTCTTTGATTTTTATTCCGGCCAGGGGACGCCGCCTGATCCGGATCAGGACAAGCCGGCCCGGAAACCGGTGTTTTCCGTCAAGCCCCGTCAGGCCTTTACGATTTATGGCTTTGGCTGGGGCCACGGCCTGGGCATGAGCCAGTACGGCGCTTACCAGATGGCGCGGGAACACCCGAATGACAAGGATTACTACCGGAAAATTTTAGCCCATTATTATACAGATACCAAATTGGAACGCTTATATTAAGGAGTAGGTGTACGGTGAAACTCAGCGATTTTTATTATGATTTGCCAAAGGAACTCATTGCCCAGCATCCGGCGCAGCAGCGGGATCATGCCCGGCTCATGCTGTACGACCGAAAAAGCGGCGCTGTCGAACATGCTCATTTTTACGATTTGCCGAAGGAACTGCATAAGGGGGATGTCCTCGTATTCAATGATTCCCGCGTTATTCCGGCCCGCCTGCACGGCCGGCGCATTCCGACTGGCGGCAAGGTGGAAGTGCTGCTCCTGACGCCTGTTGGCGACGACCGCTGGGAAGTACTGGTTAAACCAGGGAAAAAGGCCCTGCCAGGAACGACGATCGAATTTCCCCTGGGCCTGACAGCAGACGTTCTGGAACGGACCGATTTTGGCGGCCGTATTGTGCAGTTTCATTACGACGGCGTATTCGATGATATTATCGATCAAATTGGCGAAATGCCTTTGCCGCCGTATATTCACGAAGCGCTGGAAGATCCTGACGAATACCAGACGGTGTATGCCCGGGAACGGGGGTCTGCAGCAGCGCCGACGGCAGGATTGCATTTTACGGACGAACTGCTGGACGAAATCCGCGCCAAAGGGGTGGAAACGGTGTTCGTCACGCTCCACGTCGGCCTGGGGACGTTCCGGCCTGTAGAAGAAGAAAACATTGAAGATCACGCCATGCACAGCGAATTTTACAGCGTTACGCCGGAAGCAGCCGCTGCTGTCAATGCGGCCAAGAAAGAAGGGCGGCGGGTTATTGCTGTCGGCACGACGTCCATGCGTACCCTGGAAAGTGCCGGTGCGTCAGGCACGCTGCAGGCTGGATCGGGCTGGACGAATATCTTCATTTATCCGGGATTTACCTTTCATATTGCCGATGGACTGGTGACGAATTTTCATCTCCCTGAATCGACGCTGCTCATGCTGATCAGTGCTTTGTCGACGCGGGAAAAAATCCTTCATGCCTATGAAATTGCCGTACAGGAAAAATACCGCTTCTTCAGTTTTGGCGACGCCATGTTTATTCGATAGGAGGGCAGCAGTGGTTATTACATTTGAACAGCAAGGAGAATGTGACGGCGCACGGGCCGGGATTCTGCGCACGCCGCACGGGACGTTTCTGACACCTATGTTTATGCCCGTCGGTACGCAGGCTACGGTAAAGACGCTGGCGCCGGAAGAACTTTACGATATGGGGGCACAGGTCATCCTGAGCAATACGTATCACCTGTTTTTGCGTCCCGGTGAAAATCTGGTCCGGGAAGCTGGCGGTCTGCACCGCTTTATGAACTGGAAACAGGCCATTCTGACGGACAGCGGCGGCTTTCAGGTATTCAGTCTGGGGAAAATGCGCAAGATTACGGAAGAAGGCGTTACGTTCCGGTCCCATCTGGACGGGTCGAAAAAGTTTCTCTCACCGGAAGTATCCATGGACATTCAGATGGCCCTTAATTCCGATATTGCCATGGCTTTTGACGAATGCATTCCCTATCCGTCTGACTATGAATATACACTCCATTCGACAGAACGGACGAGCCGCTGGGCCAGGCGCTGCCTCGATCACCATCACAGCGACACGCAGGGTCTGTTCGGCATCGTCCAGGGCGGCATGTACAAAGACCTGCGCCGCCGGAGCTGCGAAGACCTGGTGGACATGGATTTTGACGGATATGGCATTGGCGGCTTGAGTGTTGGCGAATCTAAGGATATAATGTATGATATATTAGAGCATACGACACCGTATTTGCCGAAGCATAAAGCCCGCTATCTCATGGGGGTCGGCACACCGGACTGTCTCCTCGAAGGCGTGGCCCGCGGCGTAGATATGTTTGACTGCGTCTTCCCGACGCGTGTCGCCCGCAACGGCATGGCCATGACCCATACGGGACGGCTGACCGTGCGCAATGCCGCATATGCCCGCGATTTCCAGCCCATTGAAGAAGGATGCGGCTGCTATACGTGCCGCAATTTCACGCGGGCCTATATACGCCATTTGTTCAAGGCCGAAGAGCTGCTGGCCTATCGGCTCGTAAGCATTCACAATTTGTATTTCCTGCTGCAGTTCATGCGCGACATGCGTCAGTCTATTCTGGACGGCGCGTTCCGTGAATTTCGCCGGGAATTCTGGCAGCGATATCAAGATGCATAACCAAGGCATTTTGCATATAAATCAGTATATGTATTATAGGAGGTGAATTACGTGAATATGATGGATCAGCTCAACGCTTTCTGGCCCATTATCCTGATGGTTGTCATTTTCTACTTCATGTTATGGCGGCCTCAGAAGAAACAGCAGAAGCGGCGTCAGGAAATGCTGAACAGCCTGAAGGCCGGTGCGAAGATCATTACGGCCGGCGGCCTGTTCGGTACGGTCGTATCGCTCCATGATGACTACCTGATCGTTCGCATTGCTGAACGGGTGGAAATCAAGATACAGCGCAGTGCTGTCGGCCAGGTTCTGGGCAAGCAGGATAAGCCTGCAGAACCCAAAAAAGCTCAGAAGGCAGAAAAGCAGCCCGTTGAAGCCAAACAGGAAGAAACAAACGACGCAACGTAAAAAAGCCATGCAGCTGGCAGGCTGGCCCTGTCTCTCTTTGCGGGAGCGGGGCAGCCGGCTTCATGGCCTTTTTGTGTTTTCGCACTGGATATAAAAGGAGGGATATCTGTTGCGGACTCGTAACATGATACAATTTTTCGGCGCTGTCGCCATTATTTTAGGCCTGTTCTTTGCCTTTATTTATCCACTGGCCAATTCGATTAAACAGGGCCTGGATCTGCAGGGCGGCACACATATTGTACTGGAAGCAGAAGACTCGCCGGACGCGCCGGTAACGGAAGACTCGCTGAGCCGGGCTGTGACGATTGTCGAACGGCGTATTAATGAAATGGGCCTGACCGAGCCGATTGTGCAGAAAGAAGGGGCCCGCCGCATTATTGTCGAGCTGCCAGGCGAAAAGAACCCGGAAAAAGCCATCGAAACGATTGGCAAGACGGCTATTATGGAATTTAAAGATGAAAGCGGCACGACCCGCATGACCGGCAGCGACCTGAAAACGGCGAAAGAACAGATTGAAAACGGCGGCAGAAACGTCGTTGCCATTGAATTTACTGATGAAGGGGCTCAGAAATTTGCCGATCTGACGGCGTCCAACGTGGGCCATCAGATTTCTATTCTCCTCGACGGCGAAGTATTGACGTCTCCAGTCGTCAATGAACCGATTACCGGCGGCAAGGCTGTTATTACAGGGAGCAAATCCCTGGAAGAAGCCAAAAACCTGGCTATTCTCCTGCGGTCCGGTGCACTGCCGGTCAAGCTGAAGGTCATGGAAGTCCGTACCATTGGCCCGAGCCTCGGTCAGGATTCCAAGATCAAGAGTGAAAAGGCCTTTGCTATCGGCATTATCCTGATCATGATTTTCCTGGTCGTCATTTACCGCCTGTCCGGTATTGTGGCCAACGTAGCCCTTCTGGTCTACGTTCTGATTCTGCTGTCCATCTTGAAATACCTCGATGCGACACTGACCTTGCCGGGGATTGCCGGCATTATCCTGTCCATGGGCTTTGCCGTAGATGCGAATATCCTGATTTTTGAACGGTTTAAGGAAGAGGTCCTTATCGGCAAGAGCCTGCGCACGTCTATGGAAGCCGGGTTCAAGCGGGCTTTCAATACGATCCTCGATGCCAACGTATCGGTCATGATTGCCGCCGTCGTCCTTATCGTCATGGGGTCCGGCACGGTCAAAGGCTTTGCCGTCAACCTGGCTCTGGGGATTATTGTCAGCATGTTTACGGCCATTATTGTCAGCCGGTCGCTGCTGACGTGGCTCATCAACACGGGCCTGGTCACGAATCCCTGGTTCTACGGGCTGAACCGTAAGGCACCGGAACACATGCTGAAGAAGGGGGAACAGAAATGAGTTTTGATATTGTTGCTCATCGCAAATGGTGGTTTACCCTGTCGTCTGTGCTGGTGGTCCTGAGCCTGGTATCCATTTTTATCAATGGCTTTAACTTCGGCATTGATTATACAGGCGGCACGATTCTGGACATGCAGTTCAAACAGCCTGTTACAGTCGCCCAGGTCCGCAATGTCGTCGATACGTCCGGCATGAATCTGGAAAACAGCGTCATTCAGCTGTCCGGCGTTACTGATCAGGAATCGTCCCAGGACGTCATGATCCGCATGCGCAACCTGACCAGTGAAGAAAGCAATGCCATTGCCGGCAAGTTAAACGATCAGCTCGGCGGGGCTGATGTCAAACGGACCGAATCAGTCGGTGCCGTTATTGGCTCAGAAGTAACGAAAAATGCCATTCTGAATCTGGCTGTCGCCTTCATCGCCCTGGCTGCGTATATTTCCTTCCGCTTTGAATACAAGATTGCCATTTCGGCTATCGTATCTATTCTGCACGACCTCATTATGGTACTGGGCGTATTTTCCTTTTTCCACCTGGAAATTGACGCGTCCTTCCTGGCAGCTATTCTGACGGTTGTCGGCTATTCCATGAATGAAGCCGTCGTCATTTTCGACCGGGTTCGTGAAAACACGCGGACTCACCGCCGGACCGATACGTATGAAAAGCTGGCCCATGACAGTATTTCCCAGAGCATTCACCGCAGCATTTACACGCTGACGACGGTATTGTTTGCCTGCGGCGCCCTGCACTTCTTCGGCGGCGAATCGACGAAGAACTTCTCTCTTGTCATGCTCATCGGCTTTATCAGCGGTGCTTACTCATCCATTTGTGTCGATACGTCGATCTGGGTCGTCTGGAAAAACCATACATCCAGCCGGCGCGGTCCCAAAGCTGTCGAAGCAGCAGCAGAAGGGGAAGGGGAACAGGCCTAGTCCTGCTGCATCCTGTTATTTTGGGTATATCCGTTCTATAGTGGTATCAGCGCTGCACTCCTGTGTATTGTCAGGGAGTGCAGCGCTTTTGTATAAAATGGAGACAAATGTATATTGCTAGCATACGGCCTTTGTGTTAGAATAATAAGACGTATATTACAGAAACTGGGGAGTGGATGGGATGCATCAGATTAAGCCGGAATTGCTGGCATTTATTCGGGAAAACCAGAAAGAAAATTTTGTCATGACACCCATTACCATGCGGGAAGGCTCGTCCCGCATGGCGCGGGAACAGGAAATGCCGAAAGTCGGCGTTCATCAGATTGTCGATACAGTCATGAAAGACTGCGGCATCTACGACGTGCCCGTTCGCATATATATACCATCGGCGGCAAAGAATCTGCCCGTACTGATTTACTATCACGGCGGCGGCTTTGTCATCGATACGGTTACGGTATATGATCCGATTTGCCGCCGCATTGCCATGGCGACGAATCATATTGTCATTACGCCGGAATACCGGCTGGCCCCGGAAAATCCCTATCCTGCTGCCGAAGAAGACGCCCTGGCCGTTGCCAGACAGGCTTTGCCTACGTTGGACGACCTGGGAATTTCCCATGCTGACGACGTGACAGTATGCGGCGACAGTGCCGGCGGGTATTTGGCAGCCGTCGTCAGTGCCGCTGAGCAGTCTGCTCATTCGGTGCCGCTGACGCATCAGATTCTGGTATATCCCTGCCTGGATATGATTCACACCTTTCCGTCCATTGAGGAAAACTGCCGCCCTGAAACAGGTTTTACGAAAGAAAAACTCCGCTGGTACTTTGATCAGTATTATGGAAGCCATGCAGACCGGCGGGCTGCTTCTCCCTTGTGGGGAAGCCTGACGGCACAGATGCCGGCAACGCTGATGATTACGGCAGGATTTTGTCCCTTCCGCGATGAAGACCGGGCCTATGTGCAGCGGCTCCAGGAGCTTGGTGTAGAGGCAGAACTGCGACACTACGATGGCATGGTTCATTCCTATTTAAATTTTGAAAAACTGTGCTATCCGGAAATTTGCCGCACCTATGAGGATATGGCTGATTTTTTAGCGTAACATATACTATAGTATAGAAAACAGAAAGAGGCTGCTGCCAAAGAACATGGCTCTTTGGCAGCAGCCTCTTTTATCTTTATATGAATTCGACTGTGTGCAGGGCTATGATTTTTTGAGCTGTTTCATAGACAGGCCAATGCGGCCGCGGCCGGCATCGACGGAGATGATGACGGCATCGATGATGTCACCGACGTGGACGATGTCGGCAGGATGGCGGAACGGGTGACTGCATAATTCAGAACGGTGAATGAGCCCCGGCGTCTTCAGACCAAAATCGACGAAGGCGCCGAAATCGACGACGTTCTGTACGGTACCGCGGACGACAGTGCCGACTTGCAGCTCATCGAGAGAGACGACGTGTTTCCTCGTCAGAGGCTGCGGAAATTCACTGCGTACATCGCGGCCCGGTTTGCGCAGTTCTTCCAGAATATCCCGGATGGTCGGCTCGCCGGCATGCAGGCTGGCTGCCAGGGCCGGCGCGGCGTTCATCTGGATTTTCTGCTGCAGCATGCGCAGTTTCTCAGGGTCTTGCAGGTCCTGCAGGGTCAGGCCATAGTGGCGGACAATCTGTTCAGCCAGACCGTATGATTCGGGATGGACTGACGTATTGTCCAGCGGGTCTGTGCCCTGGCGAATGCGCAGGAAGCCGGCGCACTGCGTGAAGGTCGCCGGTCCCAGCCGATTGACCGATAAAAGTTCCTGTCGGTTGTGAAAGGGACCATGTGCTGTGCGATAGGCTACGATGTTGGCTGCCGTTGAGGCAGTCAGACCGGAAACGTGCTGCAGTAAGGCCGGCGACGCCGTATTTAAGTCGACGCCAACGTAGTTTACTACCGATTCAACGACAGAATCGAGGGCAGCTGACAGGTTCTTTTGGTTGACATCGTGCTGGTACTGGCCGACGCCGATGGATTTGGGGTCGATTTTTACCGACTCTGCCAGGGGGTCCTGGATGCGGCGGGCAATGGAGACGGCGCCGCGAATGGTTACATCCAGGTCAGGCAGTTCTTCCCGGGCCAGATCGGATGCAGAATATACGGAAGCTCCGGCTTCATTGGCAATGATATACTGGCAGGACAGCTTCCGCTCGTCAATGAGCTGGGAGACGAACTGCTCCGTTTCATATGACGCTGTGCCATTGCCGATGGAAATGAGGGTGACGCCGTATGTTTGGATCATCGCTGTCAGGGCATCGGCGCTTTGACGGCGCTTCTGTTCGGAATGGGTCAGATAATACGTGCCGTAATCCCGGACACGGCCTGTTTCATCAATGACGGCAGCTTTGCATCCTGTCCGGTATCCCGGGTCCAGGCCGAGAATGATCTGTCCCGTAAAGGGCGGCTGCAGGAGAAGACTGCGCAGATTCTGGGCAAATACGTAAATTGCCTGCTTTTCTGCTTTTTCGGTCAGGTCATTGCGGATTTCCCGTTCCATCTGCGGGAAAATCAGCCGCTTGTAACTGTCGGCCGCTGCATTGGCGAGAATCTGGCTGTACGGCGAGGGATGACGGACGATCTGGTCCGTCAGGGCGGCAATATTGGCGTCTGCTGCGTCAGCCAGCGTTACTTTAAGCAGTTTCTGCGCTTCGCCGCGGTTAATGGCCAGAATCCGATGACTTGGCAGAGAGGCAATGCGTTCGCTGAAGTCGGCATACGTCGCCATGGCCTTGGCTTCTTGTTCTTCGACGGCCAGGGTACATTCCAGTTTGGCCGTTTTCCATAATACACGCCGTATATACTGGCGAAAGGGAATGTATTCGGCCATTCGTTCTGCCAGAATATGCGATGCTCCGGCTATGGCGTCGGCTGCTGTCGGTACAGCGTCATTTGTATATCCGGCAGCCAGCTGTTCCGGTTTCGGGCCGTGGGAATCTTGCTGCCAGAACTGCTCAGCCAGCGGTTCCAGGCCGGCTTCGCGGGCTACAGAGGCCTTTGTGCGTTTTTTGGGACGAAAAGGGAGATAAATGTCTTCAATTTCCTGGATTCGTGTTGCCTCATCGAGCTGCTTTCCCAGCTCGTCTGTCCATAATCCCTGTTCCGTAATGGACTGGCGTACGGCCTGACGGCGGCTGGCCAGGGCCTGTTCGTGTTCATACAGTTCGTGAATGCGGCGAAGCTGCACTTCGTTGAGAAGGCCTGTCGCTTCTTTTCGATAGCGGGCAATAAAGGGAATCGTATTGCCTTCTTCCAGAAGGTTCAGGGCGGCCCGTACCTGGCGGGGCGCAATGTTTGCCGCCTGAGCGACAAGGTGTAGTATCTGTTCTTCTATCATGAAAAACTCCTTTTGCATGTTCTTATCGTATGTTCTTCTTATTATGATGGGTGAAGCCAGTTCGGTCAAGACGCTGGGGCGAAGAAGAAAATTTTCTTTATAGAGATGGAAATTTATAGAGAAAATATTGCACTGATATTGTAATTTTTATTTATAACCGTTATAA
>NZ_CATWFF010000061.1 GCF_958350005.1 uncultured Megasphaera sp.
GTTCCCTGTTCGATTTCAAAGAGGTGTATCGTGTCGGTTTCACCGGCCAGCATGTGCTGTACGTCTTTGGCAATATTCCGCGTCGCTTCAGAGCAGGTAAAGAGGAAGATCTGTTCTTTTTTGCCCAGAGCAGCCAGGAAGCGGAGTGCTTCTTTCTGCCGCTGTTCGTCAAAGCGCACCAGAATGTCGTCCAGAATGATGGGCATGGGCTCGATTTGCTTGGAAAAGGCCATGGCCAGACCGATGCGGATAGCCAGATAAATCTGATCGCCCAGGCCGCTGCTCCACTGCTTTTCCGGAATGCGCCGCTGTGCGTTGTCTACGGCATAGAGCTGACGGCCGTCAAAGCTGGCCTGCAGCGTATACCGTCCCTGGGTCATCATATGGAGGTACTCCCCGGCCTGACGGATAACGACAGGCTGACGGACCTGTTCATAATAGGTCTGCGCTTCGCCGAGCATATGCTGGGCAAAGAGATAGACCAGCCAGTCATTGACCTGTGTATCCAGTTCGGCCCTGCGGTTCTGCTGTTCCTGAAGCAGCTTGCCGTATACGTCGCTTTTGGCCATCTGGCTCAGCCGTTCGACAATGCTGCCCCGCTTTTCCGCTACTTCAGCCAGTTTCTTTTCAGCTTCGGCAATTTTCTTTTCATAATAATCCCGTTCGTCTGTCCAGTTTTTCAGAGTATGTACCTTCAGTTCCCGCCGCAGTTCGGTCAGGTTCTTCGGCGTCTTGGCAATGAGGCGGATATGGTCTTCCGACTGATCGTAGACTTCTTTATACTGCTGGAACTGACGGAATTTGAGGACTTTGCTGCGGAATTCGCCAATAGTCTGTGCACCGGTCAGGGCCAGCAGATCTTTCTGCTGATTCAGGCGAATATCCTTGTCCTTTTTCAGCTGTTCAATCTGTTCCCGCCGCTGCGCTTCCTGCTTATCCTGTTCGCGGGCTACTTCTGCCTGGACGCGAATATCCTGCCATTTTTTATACAGCGTTTCTGCATCTTGCGGCAAATGATCGCAAGGCATGCCGACTTCGCGGCAAATCTGTTCGGCCGTATCGCGCCAGCGGCCCAGGCGGTTCTGCAGTTCTGCCTTGCGGCTCCGCCAGGTATCAGCCGATTCGGTAACGGCCTGCCATTTATCCCACAGCTCTTTCGCTTCCTGGACCTGCTGGGCTTCCAGTTTGACAAAGCCGCTGTTGGTACGCCAGTTTTCCCAGGACTGCCGGTATGTATCCAGTTTCTGCTGCTGCCCTTTTCCTTCTTTCTGCCATTTATCATAAATAGCATCGTACATGACTTTCTGTTCTTTTTCCCAGGCTGTCTTCGTTTCCTTCGTCTTCCAGTCCATATAAGACCGGCGGATGTCGTCCAGTTCATGAGCCCACGCATCGTCTGTATCTTCGATGGAAACGGACATCTGCGCCGTTTCGGCCAGTTTCGCCATTTCGGCCTGAATGCCGGTCAGGCGGCTTTCCAGCTCGGCAATTTTCCGCGGCTTTCGCTTGGCATTGGCCTGACGTTTGAAGAAAAATCCACCGGCCACAAGGGCGCAGACGAGTGCTCCCGCATAGGCCGTATCCGTATCGTCCACATACTGCGGTCCTGAGACGATGCAGAAAAGAGCTGCTGCCAGAAACAGGACGGTCAGCACGACATATCCGGCAGAGCCGCCGTCTGCTTCCTGCTGAAGCCACTGCAGCTGTTCCCGCGTATTTTTCCGCGCTGCCAGCTGTTCCTGTATGGCCACGACGGCTTTGCCTACAGCCTGCCAGTCTTCGGCAGTCCGCACGGAACCTTCGTCTTCTTCCGGCAGGGACGTGACGTTTTTCGGCTTTGCTGCCTGCCATTTGTCCACTGCCTGTTCACACCGCAGCAGATCGGCTGCCGCCGTCTGCCCGTACTGCCAGTTTACCGACGCAGGAATATGGCCGTCAGTCCACTGCTTCAGGGTCTGGGCATACTGATTCTGTTCAAACTGCCAGTCCATTTCCGTATCGCCGTGAGCTTCGATTTCTTCAAGGCCCTGCTTCCATTCGGCAATATGGCTGTATATATCGTCAATTTGCGTGCCGCAGATGAGCCAGCGGTTCCAGGCATCCTGAAAGGCCGGCCCTTTACGGGAAACGGCGGCCAGTTTCTGAATCTGTTCGTCAATATCTTTGATTTTATTTTCCAGGTCCGTCCACTTCTGGGCACCGTCAGCAGGGAACTGGGATACACTGGCCAGTTCCTGCATGCGCCGCATCGCTTCCTGCCCACGCTGGTACACTTCCCAGGCGGCAATGGGCATGGAAATTTTCTCAATCTGCCCTTTTGTTTCTTCAATGCTCAGGCGAATGCGGTTTTCCGTTTCATGCGTCGTCTGTTCCTGCGCCTGCAGGGCGGCAAACTCTTCTTCATCGAAAGACAGGCTGCGAATGCGCTGGTCAAAGTCTTTCTGTTCGTTGAGCAGCATATTGATAGGCTTCTTGCCCTGAGGCGAAGCGACGAGGAGAGTACCCATCTGCTGGGTCAGGTCCCGCCGGGCCTCACCGAGGCGAACGCCGCCTTCGACGCTGAAAAAGTGACTGCGCACTTCTTCATTGGACAGAATTTTAAAGCCCTGCAGATCTTCCAGGCCCATGGCAAAGATCTTGTCGTAAGTCTTTCGATCCAGGCCATGCCACCATAAATCAGACGGCTCATCCCGCAGAATTTCCTCACCGTCCACAATATACGAATCCTTTTCATTCCGGAAAATCTCGTATTCCCGTCCGTCTT
Organism: uncultured Megasphaera sp.; assembly: GCF_958350005.1. GTDB lineage: Bacteria > Bacillota > Negativicutes > Veillonellales > Megasphaeraceae > Megasphaera. The sequence goes on from NZ_CATWFF010000061.1 coordinate 2,765, forward strand.
CGCGGCGAATGGTCATATGGCCGAAAAAACCCTTCCAGTCTCCGCGCAGATAGCCGAAGAACATGGAACGGACGTATTTCATGAGCGTCGTCTTGCCGCTTTCGTTCTGCCCATGCATGACAATAAAGCCCGCTTCCGGCGGATTCCACTGCACGTCATGATAGATGCCGAAATCTTCTAAATTCATCTGTATAATCTTCATATACGTTATCCTCTTCTGTCTTCCAGCAGTTTCTGCATGCCCAGCCATTTCGCCTTTTCAAAGGCTTCCTCCAGGCGGGCATCGGATATACTCCTGCCATACGCGCCAAGACGTTCGAATTCCGGCCGGCTCATCAGGATATCCCGCAGGGCTTTTACCTGTTCGTCTTTGCTCAGTGCGGCAATACGGTCGGCAACATTCAGATAATCTCCTACTGTATCGGGCAGTTTGCTCCGCTCAGTCATATTGATTTTAGGCCGGGCCATATTGCACAGCCGCTCGATCATGACAAAGGCGTATTTGCCTTGTTCTTCTTCCTGCCAGCTGTCCATCCAGTACTGGGTGGCTTCCGGATTATTCAGTACGTGATACATACTGCCGGCGCCGGTGAAATTGACAGTCAGAAACGTAGGCTTGCCAATATCCCGGCGGATTTTTTCCTTGGCAAACCGCACGGCTTCCCGCAGTTCGGAAACGGACTCAATGGAATCGATGGGAATATCTGTCTGTTCCCACCGGACTACGCTCGTGTCGATGAACTCCATGTCCGTCGTGCCATAAGGGCCGACTTCTACATAATAACAGCCGCGGGCGCCCGTTTCCGTGCAGTCCAGTCCCTGGGGATTGCCGGGATAGACAATATAGGGCTTTTCACTCAGGATTTGCCGCGTATGCACGTGGCCCAGGGCCCAGTAGTCCATGCCGGCTTCCTTGAGGTCTGTCAGGCTGCACGGCGCATAGGCCGAAGGGCCGCCGATCTGCGTATGGAGCAGGCCAATGGCATAGTGATCTGCTGAAGAACGGGCAAATTTCCAGGCCAGGTTTTCCCGTTCTTCCCGTTTGGCATAGCTGCGGCCATAGATGGCGGCCACTTCTTCGCCGTCGACCACGAGCGGCACCCGTTCCACAGATTCGGCACTGAAGACATGGACGTTTGGCGGAAAGGGAATCTTCGCCTTCCAGGCTTCAAGCGGGTCGTGATTGCCAAGGACGGCAAAAACCTGTATATGATTCTGCCCCAGTTTGTGCAGGAGCCGCACGTAATCGAGCTGGGCCGTCAGATTATGATCGGCACTGGTGTATACGTCGCCGCTGATCAGCACGGCGTGGACGTTTTTATCAATCGCAATCTGCACGATTTTCTGAAAAGCCCGTACCGGCGCTTTGCCGACAATCCGCTGCCACCGTTCGTCAATAGCGGCAATGGATCGAAAAGGGCTTCCTAAATGCAGATCGCCGCAGTGAATAAATCGAAAACTTTTTGCCATTCCTATCGTTCTTCCTCCCTCCAGGCCAGGCGCAGGGCCATGACGGCCTGTTTCAGTTTCTGGCTGGGTATTTTTGAAAAGGACAGGAGGAACTCTTTCCGTTCTTCCTGTGCCGGGACTTCATAAAAGGGCTGTACTGCCAGAACACGGCATCCCTGGGCTTCGGCACGGCGCAGCAGTTCTGCTTCTCCGTAAGAGCTGCGCAGGGATACGTGGCAGTATACGCCGGACTCAATGCGGCTCACTTCCATTTGCTGTCCAAAGGCTTCCGTCAGAAACTGCTCCATCAGAGCGCCTTTCTCCTGATAGTCTTTGCGCAGCCGCCGGATCTGCCGCGATAGCTCGCCGCTCTGGATATAGGCAGCCAGTACGCATTGTTCCGGCACGGACGCCCCCTGCCGGAACAGGCCGCGCTGCCGGTGATAGGCCATCATGAGCCTGGGCGGCAGCACCATGTAGCTGATGCGCACAAAAAACGGCAGGACCTTTGACAGGGCGCCCATGTAAATGACCCGCCCTGACGTATCCAGGCCCTGCAGCGCCGGAACGGGCTTTCCATAATACCGCAGCTCGCTGTCATAGTCATCTTCAATGATCATGCCGTCCCGTTCTTCTGCCCACTGCAGCAGACGCTGCCGCATGCCAATGGGCATGACCGTTCCCGTAGGAAACTGATGGGACGGGCTGACATATATCAGCCGGGCATCGCTGGCAGTCAGGGCATCCATGTCGAGCATGCCCTTATGAATGGATATGGGAACAATATCATAGCCTATATTACGAAACAGCTCCCGTCCCAGGCGAAAGCCCGGGTTTTCTACGGCAATGCACAGGCGGCTGCTGCGCAGCAGCGTCGTCAGCATACCCAGGAGTGATGCCGTCCCGGCGCCGATGATGATGTGTTCCGGCCGGGCATGAACGCCGCGCACTTCATAGGCATACTGGCTGAGGGCACTGCGCAGATCGGGCACGCCCTGCTCATCGTTGCAGGCCGTCAGATACGCCGGCTCAGACAACACTTTATTCATATGTTTCCGCCAGATATCCAGGGGAAACCGTTCCATATCCATATCGCCGCTGCCAAAATCATACAGCCAGGACTGCCGCAGGGCTACATGGAAGCTGCTGCTCCGTCCGTCAGCGCCGTTTTCCTGCTGAGGCCTGACAAAAGCCACTTCATACCGGGCCTTGCAGCGGCGCGTAATGTAGCCTTCACTGGCAAGCTGATAATAGGCTTTTTCCACAGTCATTTTACTGACCCCGGCCTGCTGCGCCAGTTCGCGGACCGACGGCAGCCGCATACCGGCAATCATACGCTGCTGTTCGATTTCCAGGCGATAATATTCATATATCTGCACGTAATACGGCGTCTTGCTTTCTTTGATAAGCTGCAACATAGAAAAGTCCCATACCTGTCGTTATAATATATACTATTGTAACGAAAAACAGGCAGACTGAAAAGGGGGAAATCGAAAATGTTTGTTAACCTATATTTATTTTATGCAGTTGACTTTATAACATAAATTGCGTATACTAACAGAAACAAAATGTATACCAGGAGATGTAATGTATGGAACTTCAAACAATATCCGCTTATACCTGCAAGGTGCTGAATGGAGAAGATATTACGCCGGCTGAAGGGGAAGAGCTTATTTCCCTGTCTGACGCTGATACGCCGGTACTGCTGGCCATGGCCGATACGATTCGGCGCCGCTTCCGCGGCAACGCTGTCGACTGCTGTGCCATCGTAAACGGCCGTTCCGGAAAATGTCCGGAAAACTGCCGCTTCTGTGCCCAGTCCGCCCATTACCACACAGGCGTCACCGAATACCCCCTGCTCGATGCAGATACGATTGTGCAGTCTGCAAAGAAAGCAAAAGCTGCCGGAGCGGCGCGCTTTGCCATCGTCACCAGCGGCCGGTCTGTCGCAGAAGGGCCGGAATTTGACAACGTGCTGCTGGCGCTGAAGCGAATTCACGAGGAAGCAAAAATGGAAATCTGCTGTTCTCTCGGCCTGATTACGCTCAGACAGGCCCAGGCCCTGAAGGCTGTCGGTGTATCCCGGTATCATGCCAATATCGAAACAGCGCCGTCCTATTTCCCGTCTATCTGCTCTACCCACAGCTTTGAAGATAAAGTTTCGGTCATCAAAACGGCGCAGCAGGCAGGACTTCGCGTCTGTTCCGGCGGCATTTTCGGTCTCGGCGAAACGCCGCATCAGCGCGTAGAAATGGCCTTTACCCTGAAAAAGCTTGGCATCGATTCTATTCCGTTAAATATTCTCAACCCCATTGCCGGCACGCCCTTTGGCACCAATCGTCCTCTGCCGCCGTGGGAAATTCTGCGGACCTTCGCTGTCTTTCGCTTTGTTCTCCCTCATGCCCTCATCCGCACAGCCGGCGGCCGGGAAGTCAATCTCCGTTCCATGCAGGCCCTGGCCCTTACAGGCGGCCTGGACGGCATGATGATCGGCGGCTATTTGACGACAGACGGCAATGCCACTTCCGTAGACATGCAGATGCTGCACGACCTGGGACGCACACCGGTACAGCCGGCCATTTAAGCCTGCTGCCGGGCCGCAATGGCAGCGGCAATGGCGGCCCCAATGGACGGCCCGTCTTTGACCAGGGACGACGAAACGGCAATTCGCTCCGTCGTTCCTGATCTTTCTTCTTCATAGCAGTCCTGCAGGGCATCTTCCAGAATAAACAAACTGCCGCGGACATGTTCCAGCACGCTGCCTTCTATGGCCAGTGTCTGAACCGGTATGTCCTGACTGCCATATAAATGGCGCAGTACGCCAAAGCAGGCGGCTCCCGTAAGCTGTGCAGACCGCACAAAAATGGATGCGCCAATACTGCGCAGCTGCTGCAGATCCTCAGGAGCCACAATCTGCCGCCATAACTGAGCTGCCATCATGCGGGCACTGCGGCAGTTTTCGTTGCCAACGATGCGGTTCATGTCGACAGTCGAAAAGGAAGGTACTGCCGTCCCCAGGTAGGACTTGACTGTCTGCTCATAAATCTTGCACAAGTACGCACCGCTGACCATCTTTTCCAGCTGGTGATATCCCGGCTGCTGCGATGCTTCATCGACAGCTACATCCCATTGCGTCCGTTCCATCCCCTTATAATCGCCGGCTTCCAGAATGATTACCATCTGTAACGCTGGCTCATAATAGCATATATTAAACCCTGTGCCGCAGATGACAGCTACGTGAGAGCAGCCATGCTGATAAGCCGCAGCCAACAGCAGCGCCGTCGTATCATTGAGCAGGGCAGCAGGCTGAATCTGATCCAGCCCCCGGCGAACCAAGGCGCGGCGCAGCAGATCATTGACCAGCTGGCCGTCTGCTCCGGATACGGCAATTTCCTTGGACCACTGCAGCAGCCGGCCATCCTGTACATGCTCCTGGGCCACGCCGAAGGAAAAGGTATGTCCCAAATAAAAGGGCCGATTGCCGCCGGCAGCCTGACCGACCAGAGAGGCAATATAATCAAACAGTTCGTCTGCCGTCGTGTCCGGCGTCGTAAGATCATAAACACCTTCCTGCCGCAGGGGACGGGAAATCATTTTTTCTACCATGAAGCCATGATTTCCGGTCAGGCGGATACGGGAAACGCGAATATTGGTGCCGCCAAAATCCAGGGCCAAATACGTGCCCTGTTCATTGCCTGACGGCAGGGGCAAATACGACTTTTCCGCCTGCAGTGATGATGGCCGGCCCTGCAGCGCCTCTTCCAGTGCATGGCCAAAATCCTGTGAAAACTGATACAGCTGTTTTTTGCTCCAATAAAAATATCTGGCTATATCCATCCAGTCTTTTCCCTGCTTTTCCATAGGGTATCCCTCCGCTCTGCTAGTACGTATATGTATCTATTGTATCATATGTATCATAATTTCACGATTCTTATAAAAAATCCGCCCCATACTGTGCTGGAAACACCGTATGCGGCGGATTTACCGTATATATAATGCAGCAGAACTGCCAGAGGTGCAGACAGAAAATCAGCAGCGCAGCGCATCGGCCATCTGGCACATCCGTGCAATAGGCCTGACATCATGGACCCGGACGATGGCACAGCCGGCCAGTACACCGGCTACACAGGTAGCGCCGGTACCTTCCATCCGTTCGGTCACAGGCAGGTCGAGGATTTTGCCGATAAATCCCTTGCGGCTCGTTCCCAGCAGCAGGGGATAGGGCAAATTCGTCAGTTCCTGCAAATGCTGCAGGACATATACGTTTTGTTCAAAGGTCTTGCCAAATCCAATGCCCGGGTCCGTAATGATCTGCTCCTGCGCCATGCCGGCAGCTTCGGCAATGCTGGCAGAACGAATGAAGAATTTTTTCATATCTTCAAGGATATCCGTATACTCCGTACCGTTCTGGTTGTGCATGACTACGACAGGAACGCCGTGTTTAGCTGCCACAGCTGCCATCTGTCCCGGTTCGTGTTCATACTGAAGGCCCCAGATATCATTCATGATGTGGGCTCCTGCTGTCATGGCGTAGTCTGCCGTTTTGGCCTTATACGTGTCGACAGAAACCGGTACCGGGCAGGCATCGATAAGGCGCGGCAGAATCTGTTCGAGGCGGCTGATTTCTTCATCTGCAGAAATAGGCGTAAATCCCGGCCGCGATGATTCGGCACCAATATCGATGATATGGGCTCCTTCCTGCACCATTTGTTCCATATGGCGCAGAGCTGCATCGACAGTATTCCATGTGCCGCCATCCGAAAAGGAATCAGGCGTATAATTCAGCACACCCATGACCAGCGTCTTCTCTCCCACGGTCAGGGACTTGCCGTCTTTCCAGGTATACGTGCGTACTTCGTTTCTCATCAGTATTCTCCTTTGCAATAAAAAAGGATAACGGCAGGCATGACGTCATCATGCTCAGTCGTTATCCCAGACAGGTCCGTAAACTGTGCAAAACCGTATTTATTATACCAGGGCCCAAAGGGAAACACAAGGCCCTTATTTCTCCTGCCCGTCCCGTTCATCGGCAAAGACCTGGACCTGCACAAATACGGGAATGTAGTCCCGGAAAATACGCCGCACCATACTGGCCTTATCGGTACAGACGACGGCATTTTGCCGGTCCCGCAGCATGGCCAGCCACAGTGATTCGTCAATAAACAGGTATTCTTCGTATGCAGCCATAATGACTTCTTTGGATGAGCCCATGGCTACCATTCCCTGTCCGTCCTGCCGCAGGGCCTGACGAAGGATCTGTACAGCCAGATCAAACTGTTCCAGAAACACATAAATAACACCGCGCTGAATGAGCGGATGAAACAGATTTTCTTCCTGTGCCCGCATGAGAAGATGCAGCTGTCGGGCATACTGCTCCCGTATATCCATCATAGGCCTCCTTATCATGACAGTTCCACAATCTGCGTTCCCTTATATGATACCACAATATTCATGGAGTACTGCAAAAAAGCTGCTGCACCACATGCACCGGTGCAACAGCTTTTATTGTTCATTCTATATGCATACTACGTATTAACCGGAAATTTTCCGCTGTGCCTTGTAAGTTTCTTCCAGAACAGCCTTGCCGGCAATACCGGGTTTCGTCATTTCTTCCGGAGACAGGATAATGTCGATCTGTTCCTTCGTCAGATACCCGTGTTCCAGAATAATATCGCGAATGGGACGGCCTGTAGCATAGGCTTCCTTGGCCAGCATGGACGACCGTTCGTAGCCGATATGCGGCAGCAGTGCCGTTACGATGCCGACGCTGTGATCAACCCAGTTCTGGCAGGATTCCCGATTGGCCTGCAGTCCCTTGAGCAGATAGTTCACAAAGGAATGAACAGCGTTGGTCAGATACTGCATGGAATGGAACAGATTGAACGCCATAACCGGTTCCATGACATTCAATTCAAACTGGCCATTTTCTACGCCCAGGCTGATGGCCATATCATTGCCGATGACCTGATAGCACGTCTGATCGAGGACTTCGGCCATAACCGGATTGACCTTGCCCGGCATGATGGACGATCCAGGCTGACGGGGCGGCAGTTTCAATTCGTTCAGGCCACAGCGGGGACCTGATGCCATAAGGCGGAAATCGTTGGCCATTTTAATCAGCATCAGTGCCGTTGCCTTCATGCTGCCTGATACTTCGGCAAAAATATCCGTATTATTCGTGCCGTCAATCAGGTTGCGGGCTGTAACGAACATATCGCCAGTCAGCATGGACAATTTAGCTGCTACGGCCTTGATATAGGCCGGTTCCGCATTCAGCCCTGTGCCGACAGCAGTACCGCCCATGTTGATAATGCGGACCCCTTCCAGGGACCGTTCGATACGGATTCTGCCGCGCCGTACAGCCGATGCATAGGACCCCATTTCCTGTCCCAGCGTAATGGGAACGGCATCCTGCAGATGAGTACGCCCCATCTTCAATACATCATGGAATTCATCGGCTTTTTCATTCAGCCCGTCTTCCAGTTCTTTCAAGGCTGCGCTTAACTTGCGGCCTTTCATGAGCAGGCAGACTTTAATACTCGTCGGAAATACGTCATTCGTCGATTGTGCCATATTGGCATGATTATTCGGCGAAATAATGTCATACCGTCCCTTGGGCTTGCCCAGTATTTCCAAAGCCCGATTGCACAGCACTTCATTCATATTCATGTTCACTGACGTGCCGGCACCGCCCTGAATGGGATCAACGGGGAACTGATCGAGCCACTGACCATCCATGATTTCACTGGCAGCCTGGACCAGCGCATTGCCAATGACGCTGTCCAACCGGCCAGTTGACATATTTGCCAGAGCTGCTGCTTTCTTAACAGTCGCCATGGCTTTGATGAAATCCGGATCTAAATGTTCACCGGTAATGTGGAAGTTTTCCATGGCCCGCATAGTCTGCACACCGTAATATACATTATCCGGCACATTCATTTCTCCTAAAAAGTCATGTTCTGTTCTCATAATATCCTCCCCGTATCGTCTGAGCGAATCGTATTTTGTATACAGTATGCACTAAGTTATAAATATTTAAGTAATAAAAATAATATCATGAAGCCTTTTCGTTCATACCCCTCCGGCTCCCCCAAGCCGTGACAAACAGAATTGGACG
>NZ_CATWFF010000062.1 GCF_958350005.1 uncultured Megasphaera sp.
TAGTACTTATATATATCTATAATAATAGTGAATCTGGCACGCTTATTTCAATACAGCCCCTGTATTGGCTGATGTAACGAGGCGGGCATACCGGGACAAATAACCAGTCTTGACTTTCGGTTCCGGCTGTTTCCATGCCGCTTTCCGTTTAGCCAGTTCTTCATCGCTCACTTCCAGCTGCAGTTTGCGGTTGGGAATGTCGATGGAAATAGTATCGCCGTCCTGAATGAGGGCAATAGGACCGCCTTCCATGGCTTCCGGCGAAATATGGCCAATGCAGGCGCCGCGGCTGGCACCACTGAAGCGGCCGTCTGTAAGGAGAGCAACTTTCAGGCCCATGCCGGTAATGACAGCTGTAGGGTTGAGCATTTCCCGCATGCCCGGGCCGCCTTTGGGGCCTTCGTAGCGAATGACAACGACATGGCCTTCTTTGATTTCGCCGCCAATAATGGCTTTAATAGCGTCTTCTTCGGAATCGTAGCATTTGGCCGTGCCCTTATATACGAGGAGATCCGGTTCAACGGCACTTTCTTTGATGACCGAGCCGTCAGGAGCGAGGTTGCCTGTCAGAATGGCAATGCCTCCTTTGTGCATGTAAGCATTTTCTACGGAATGGAGTACTTCGGGCCGTTCGTTGCGGGCATTGGCAATGCGTTCGCCAATGGTGCCGGTTACGGTCTGAGCATCTGTGTGGATAATGCCCAGCTTGGTCAGTTCTTTCATGACGGCGCAAATGCCGCCGGCTTCATTGAGATCCTGCATATGATACGTGCCGCCAGGACTCATTTTACAGATATACGCAGCTTTGCGGCTGATTTCATCGAATTTCTGCAGCGGCAGGTCCAGACCAGCTTCGTGGGCAATAGCCGGCAGGTGCAGAACCGTATTCGTCGAGCCGCCAATGGCCATATCTACGGCAATGGCGTTTTCAAAGGCTTCCATGGTCATAATGTCGCGGGGCTTCACATTCCGCTTAATCAGGTCCATAATGACGGCGCCGGCTTTTTTCGCCAAAATGCGGCGGGCGCCGAAGTAGGCTGCCGGAATGGTGCCGTTGCCGGGAAGGCCCATGCCCAGCACTTCAGTCATGCAGTTCATCGTATTGGCCGTAAACAGACCGGAACAGGAACCGCAGCCCGGGCAGGCCTGGAATTCCATTTCTGTCATTTCTTCCTGGCTCATCTGGCCCGATTCAACTTTGCCAGCAGCTTCAAACATGGTGCTGACGCTGATATCCTTGCCTTTATGCCGGCCTGCCAGCATGGGGCCGCCGCTGACGACGACAGCAGGAATATTCAGCCGCCCTGCTGCCATGAGCATGCCTGGCACAATTTTATCGCAGTTCGGAATGAGCACGAGGCCGTCAAAGGCATGGCCGTTGGCTACGGCTTCAATGGAGTCGCAAATGAGTTCGCGGCTGGCCAGAGGATATTTCATCCCGCTGTGACCCATGGCAATGCCGTCACAAATGCCGATAGCCGGGAATTCTACAGGCGTACCGCCGGCAGCGGCAACTCCCAATTTGACGGCGTCGGCAATTTCCCGCAAATGAATATGTCCGGGAATGATTTCATTAAACGAATTGACTACGCCAATAAGGGGCTTCTTCAGGTCTTCGTCACTGTACCCCATAGCATGAAACAATGTGCGGTGCGCGGTCCGCGTAATCCCTTTTTTTACTACATCACTGCGCATAGTACCATCCTTTCTTAATACACAATACGAAGCTGTCTGTGAGGCAGACAGGCTACATCTGCTTTACTGGAACAACGCCGCGGGACAGGGATATCTGCCCGGTCCGGGCGATTTCGAGGACTTCATAATCACTGAGCATCTGCAAGAGCGCTTCAATATGATCTTCCCGGCCTGTAAGGCGGAAAATCAGGGACTGGCGCTGTACGTCAACGACTTTGGCATGAAAGAGGTGTGCAATGTTCGTCAGTTCTTCCCGCACAGACGGCGTGTCGCATTTGACTTTGACCATGGCCAGTTCGTAGCTGACCATGGGGCCATCGTCGAGGTTGACGACTTTGATGACGTCAATGAGTTTGGCCAGCTGATTGACAGCCTGATCCAGTTCCCAGCGGTTTTCGACGGATACGACGATGTTGATTCGCGTCACATCCGGTTCTTCTGTATACCCGGCGTTGATGCATTCAATATTGATGGCCCGCCGGCTGATAAGGCCGGCTACGTGGGTCAGAACGCCTGGTTTGTTGTCTGCCAGAATGGCTAAGTGCTGTCTCATCATTGCCCATTTCCTCCTAAAATCATTTCATCAAGGCGCTTGCCGCCTGGCACCATGGGATATACATCTTCATCAGGCGGAATAAAGACATCCAGCAGGGCCGGTCCTTCTGTAGTAAACAGGTTTTTCAGCCCTTCTGCCAGTTCTTCCGGCCGATGTACGGCAAAGCCCGGTACGTTCATGGCGCTGGACAGGCGGGTCAGGTCAGGGTTCTTGTCGAGGACGGACTGGGAATAATGGCCCTGGTAGAACATGCGCTGCCACTGGTTGACCATGCCCAGGACGCTGTTGTGAAGAACGACGACTTTGACGGGTACGCCATAGGTATGAAGAGTGGCAAATTCCTGGCAGTTCATCATGATGCTGCCGTCGCCGGTAAACAGGACGACCTGCTTGTCGGGACAGCCGATCTGGGCGCCCAGGGCAGCTGGCAGGCCATATCCCATGGTCCCCAGACCGCCGGACGTAACGAAATGGCGGGGCCTGTTGACGGAAGAGAACTGAGCGGCCCACATCTGATGCTGGCCTACGTCGGTTACGACAATGGTGTCGTCATCAGTCCATTTCGCAATGGCTTCAAACAGCTTCTGCGGCGACACGGCATCGGCCAGATTGCGGGTCTGGAAAGGATGGGCTGCCGCCATAGCCTGAACGTGTTCGCGCCACGGGCCAAACTGATCGCAGAAATCGACGCCCTTTTCGCGGATTTTCTGGTCAAACAGGGGCAGGGACCAGCGCAGGTCGCCGTTGACGCTGACATCGGCATGGACGATTTTGTTGATTTCCACCTTATCAATGTCGAAATGGACGATCTGGGCGTTGGGAGCAAAGTTTTCCACATCGCCTGTGACGCGGTCGTCAAAGCGGGCGCCAATGGCAATGAGCAGGTCACACTGGGTAACGGCCATATTGGCGGCATAGGAGCCGTGCATGCCGACCATGCCCAGGTTGGCATCGTACGTATCAGGAACGGCGCCTTTGCCCATGAGGGTCGTCACGACAGGAACATGGGTCTTTTCCACAATATCCCGCAGCGTATCGGACATGCCTGACAGGACGACGCCGCCGCCAACGAGGAGGACCGGCTTTCTGGCCTGTTCCAGGGCGGCTGCGGCCTTGTCAATATCTTCATCATGGCCTATATAGGAACCGCTGTAGCCGCGCAGATGGACCCGGTCGGGATAGGAAAATTCAAAAGGTGTATCAAATACGTCTTTGGCAATATCGACGAGGACCGGGCCAGGCCGTCCCGTCGTGGCAATGAAGAAGGCTTCTTTCAGGACCCGCGGCAGATCTTCTGCCTTTTTTACCAGGTAGTTATGCTTGGTAATAGGCGTCGTAATGCCAGAAATATCGGCTTCCTGGAAGGAATCGCGGCCAATGAGGGGCGTAGCCACCTGGCCGCTAATGATGACGAGAGGAATGGAATCCATGTTGGCCGTGGCAATGCCCGTAACCATATTGCATACGCCCGGTCCGGACGTAGCAAAGCATACACCAGGGCGGCCTGTAGCGCGGGCATATCCGTCAGCAGCGTGGACGGCACCCTGTTCATGGCCTGTCAGGATATGGGGAAATTTTGCCTTATATACTTCATCATACAGTGTCAGCACAGACCCGCCGGGATAGCCGAAGACGACCTGTACCTGTTCGCGTTTCAGACATTCAATAACTGCTTGCGCTCCGGTCATTTTCATCGATTACAATCCTCTCTTTTCATCAATCTTTCCTTGCATTAGTCGTTTTTATCGTTTTTATTCAGCCACGACATCATAGCACGCAGTTTCTTGCCGACCTGTTCTACAGGATGTTCAGCGTGCTGACGGCGCATAGCCAGGAAGTGAGCACGGCCGCCGGCTTTGTTTTCCAGGAGCCAGTCTTTGGCAAAGGTGCCGTCCTGAATTTCTTTCAGTACCTGCTGCATGCCTTCTTTGGTGGCATCTGTTACGACACGGGGACCGGAAACGTAGTCGCCGTATTCTGCCGTGTCACTGCAGGAGTTGCGCATCTTCGTCATGCCGCCTTCATACATGAGGTCCGTAATGAGCTTCATTTCATGGAAGGTTTCAAAGTAGGCAATTTCCGGCTGATAGCCAGCAGCAACCAACGTTTCGAAGCCGTCTGTAATGAGCTGGCAAATACCACCCATGAGGACGCACTGTTCACCGAACAGGTCCGTTTCCGTTTCTTCCTGGAACGTCGTCTGGATGACGCCGGCACGGGCGCCGCCAATGCCGCGGGCATAAGCCAGGGCGATGTCAAAGCATTTGCCTGTTGCATCCTGTTCGACAGCAAATACGTCAGGAACACCGCCGCCTTCGACGAAGGTACGGCGAACGAGGTGACCTGGGCCCTTAGGAGCAACCATGAATACGTCTACGTCAGCAGGAGCGACGATCTGTTTGAAGTGAACGTTGAAGCCATGAGCAAAGGCCAGGGCACTGCCCGATTTCAGGTTCGGGCCAATTTCCGTCTTATATACGTCAGCCTGTTTTTCATCAGGAATGAGGACCATCGTAATATCTGCGTCTTTAACGGCTTCAGCAACGGTTTTGACTTCCAGGCCGGCTTTGCGGGCTACATCTGCCGATTTGCTGCCTTCATACAGGCCGACGACGACGTCGACGCCGCTTTCTTTCAGGTTCAGTGCATGAGCATGACCCTGGCTGCCGTAGCCGATAATAGCTACTTTCTTACCATTCATTACATCCCAGTTTACGTCTTTTTCATAAAATACTTTTGCCATGATTTTTTCTCCTTTTCCATTCATGAAAACAAAAAATCCGTCCCTCAAAAAGAGGGACGGATACAAGATTCCGCGATACCACCCTGCTTCCCGGCGCATTACTGCAGCCGAGCGCTCTACAACGTACTAACATACGCGTTTCCGATAACGTGGAAAAATCGTCTGTGCTTAATTACCTGCTTCAGCACGTCTCTTCAGGGATGATTTTCATTGTCTTCCAATTACCGGCTCACACCAGCCGCCGGCTCTCTGGGCATTGGGTCAGACCACTACTCTTTCCCATCATCAGATTTACTTATGAACGCTTTCCTTTCGAAAAGCTTGAACACATTCTACAAAATCAAACTGGGTTTGTCAATGCATTTTCCCCATCTTTTTTCGCATTTTCTTACGTTAAACGTTTCTCTTTTCCGTTCTGTAAGCGTATATGACATGCCTTATTGGCCGCCCTCTTCTTTATAACGTAAATATAACATATTTTAGTTCGTCGTCCCACATTGTATCATATGTTACAAAAATGCATGAATACATTAAATTTTGCGCAACTATAGGCCGGCAGAATTGAATTTATCATAACTATCAAGTATAATTAACATAACAAAAACGCAATTTATTATTCTAAGTGAGAAGGTACGCCTATGAACAGAAACGTATGTGCAGTGTATCTGGGCTGCATCGACTATGAGCGCGGCCTGGGCTATCAGGACGCAGCCAGACAATTAGTACAGGACGGACACTGGGACGGCATCGTCCTCATGCTGCAGCACGATCCGGTTATTACCATCGGCATGCATGGCGGCGATACGCACCTGCTCACGCCGGCAGAATGGCTTTCTGATCACGGCGTGCCCGTCATTCACACCAACCGGGGCGGCGATATTACGTGCCATAATCCGGGCCAGCTCGTGTGCTACCCCATTTTAAACCTGAAAAAATGGAAGCCTGACGTGCACTGGTACGTCCGCACAGTCGAAGACTGGATGATCCGCTCTCTGAAACGCGTCGGCATTCGGGCCGGACGCAAGGCAGTCTACACCGGCGTGTGGGCGGGAAATCAGAAAATTGCCGCCGTCGGCGTCGGCGTGCGCCGCTGGATTACCTTTCACGGCACAGCCCTCAATGTCTGCAACGACCTGAGTCTTTTTTCCCGCATTGTCCCCTGCGGTATTACGGAATTCGGCGTTACCAGCATTGAACAGCAGGGAGTCCATACATCTGCAGACGCCATGGTTCCTATTGTATCTGAAGAATTTACAGCCGCCTTCCCGGCGACAACCTATACTTTCACAACGAACTGGGGTGACCTCTATGAAAGAACAAACAGCCAAAAAGCCAGCCTGGCTTAAACAGCATATCTGCAATGATGAAACGTATCAGAACGTCCGCAATCTCGTCAAAGGGCTGCGGCTCCATACGGTCTGCGAAAGTGCAAACTGCCCGAACATTGGCGAGTGCTTCGGCCACAAGACGGCGACCTTCCTGATCCTGGGCGGCGTCTGCACGCGGGCCTGCCGCTACTGCGCCGTCCCTAAGGGCAAACCGGAAGCGCTGGACCCGATGGAACCAAAAAACCTGGCCGAAGCGACGGCGCACCTGGGGCTGAAGCACATTGTCATTACGTCCGTTACGCGCGATGACCTGCAGTACGGCGGAGCCGAGCAGTTTGCAGCCTGCATTGAAGAAGTCCGCCGCATCAGCCCGGACACGACCATCGAAATTCTGACTCCCGACTTTAAAGGCAGCCTGACGGCCATGAACATTGTCCTCAATGCCAATCCGACGGTTTTCAATCACAACATCGAGACCGTGCGCCGTCTCTTCCCGGAAATCCGCCCTATCGGCGACTACCAGCAGTCCCTGGATGTACTGCGCTATGCCGCTACGAGCCATCCCCACATGCTCATCAAAAGCGGCATCATGGTCGGTCTCGGCGAAACCCTGCAGGATCTGAAAGAAACCTTTGCCGATCTCCGGCAGGCCGGTGTAACCATACTGACCATTGGCCAGTATCTGCAGCCATCGCCGCACCATGTTCCAGTCGCCGAATACGTCACGCCGGAAAAATTTGATGGCTACCGCGAGCTCGCCGAAGACATGGGCTTTCCCCATGTCGTAAGCGGCCCCCTGGTCCGCAGCTCTTACCGCGCCGGCATTACAGTCAGCCAGTGCCTGGCCCATTAACCCTCTAACAGAAAAGGAGCCGTCCGCTTAGTGCAGACAGCTCCTTTTCGCATAGATACCGCATCTCTATGAGGTATACTATTTTCGATTTCCCAGATACCATTTGACGAACTGCTGGGCAATGCGGCCGTTACGGCCGGAATGTTCCATTTCCCAGCGCAGGCCCTGAATGCGCAGTTCATGAGCGTCGAGACAGACGCCGGCCTTGCGCAGTTCGTGGTCAATAATCTGCAGGTACTCATCCTGCGTAGGCGTGGCATAATGCAGAATGAGGCCAAACCGGTCAGACAGGGAAATAGATTCGTTCGTACTGTCGTCGCGGTATACTTCATCCTGTTCGTCACTGCGGTCCTTCCACGTTTCCTTGAGGAGATGACGGCGGTTGGACGTGGCGTACAGGAGGACATTGGGCGGCTGCGGCGATACGCCGCCGTCAATGGCCGACTTGAGGTACTTGTATTCTTTTTCATCTTCATCGAAAGACAGGTCGTCTAGGAAGAGAATAAATTTCCGGCTGCGGATTTCTGCCAGCCGTTCCATAAGCTGGGCCAGGCCGGAGAGCTGACTGCGGCCGACCTGGACAAGGCGCAGCCCCTGGTCATGATACCTGTACACCAGCGCTTTTACGCCAGTGGACTTGCCGGTGCCCCGTGCGCCTGTGAGCAGTACGTTGTTGGCTTCGCGGCCTTCAATGAAGTTTACCGTGTTGGCCAGGAGGCGGCTCTTCTGATGGTCATATCCCAGCAGATCATCCCATTCATAATGGGGAAACTCTTCAATGCCCACAAGACCACCGTCACTGCGGACCCGGAAGGCCATGTATTCCGCCATAGGGCCGCTGCCGTACTGCCGGTAGTGTTCCAGCAGGAGGCGGGCACATTCCTGAGGGCTCGTGCTGCCGCCGAGAGCCTGTGCCAGGGCAGCCCGGCATTCGCTGTGTCTGGGCGCTGCCGGCGTATACGAATCCAGAAAGGCATAGCCAAACAGGGCCGACGCTTTGGCCTGCAAAAAGGGCAGCAGGATCTTCATGTCTTCACCGACTGCTGCTACGAGTCCTGCCCCGTAGGTTCCGGTCCGTTCCACCGTCGCAGCGGCCACATTGTCACCGTCGCAAAGGCGCTGCAGCAAATACTGCTGCCATATATTTCCCGACAATCCCAGACGTTCGGCCTGAGCAATGAGCATTCCTGCCGCCTTGCTGTCCGGCTCCATTCCCTCGCACAGGGATGATACAGCCTGTACCATCTCATCCGCTACAAGGTGCCGGCATATGATCATATCCTCGATCTGCAATACATCCATCCTATCGTTCTCCTTTCCGATGGACCTGTTACGTTTTAAAAATCAATGTATTGTTCTCAACAATACCAAAAAACGCGGCTAATTGCAAGACACGGCCCATATCTCTCCGGCATATGCCGATTCATTTCCCGTCTTGACAAATGGCGCTGCTTCGCTATACTAGTAGTAGAGTGTGACTGATACAGGCCGCACGAAGGGGTACACCACCATCGGTGTAGCTTCTTCGTGCGGTCTATTTTTTTTGAAAGGAGTTATGCCAGATGGTCCGAATCAACGGAAAAGATATTGCCGCAGACGGCATGAATCTCAGAGACTATTTAGACCGGGAAGGGCTGCGTCCGGAACGCATTGCCGTCGAACTGAACGGAGCCATTGTGCGCCGCGGCACGTATGATACGGTAACGCTGAGCGCCGGCGATTCCATGGAAATCGTCCATTTTGTCGGCGGCGGCTAAGGGCTGCTGCTGCGACTGTTACTGCATACTTATACTCAGCAAAGGAGCTGTCCATACAATGGAACAACAGAAAGACGCCCTTATCTTAGGAGGGCATGAATTTTCATCCCGCTTCATTCTCGGCTCAGGGAAATATTCCGTCGACCTCATTCAGGCCGCTGTCGAACAGGCAGGCGCCCAGATCGTCACCATGGCTCTGCGCCGCGTAGAAGCCGGCAAAAAAGATAATATTCTCGACTTTATTCCCAACGGCGTTACGATACTGCCCAATACGTCCGGTGCCCGCAATGCCGACGAAGCTGTCCGCATTGCCCGCCTGTCCCGGGAAGTAGGGTGCGGTGATTTCATCAAAATCGAAATCATGCGCGATTCCAAATACCTTCTGCCGGACAATGCAGAAACCGTAAAGGCTACGGAAATTCTGGCCAACGAAGGCTTCGTCGTCCTGCCCTACATGTATCCTGATTTATATACAGCCCGCGACCTCGTCAGTGCCGGCGCCGCTGCCGTCATGCCTCTGGCTGCCCCCATCGGTTCCAACCGGGGCCTGGCAACGAAGGAATTCATCCAGATTCTCATTGACGAAATCGACCTGCCCGTCATCGTCGACGCCGGCATTGGCCGTCCGTCTCAGGCCTGTGAAGCCATGGAAATGGGTGCTGCTGCCATTATGGCCAATACGGCTCTGGCGACAGCCGGCAATCTGCCCCTCATGGCCCAGGCCTTCCGTCAGGCCATCGAAGCAGGCCGCGCTGCCTACCTGGCCGGCATGGGCCGCATCAGCGAAACGGCGTCCGCTTCCGATCCGCTGACCGGATTTTTAGGCGATTAAGGAGGCTTCATGATGACAGAACAACGCATTGATCATATGAAATATCTGCCCGGCATGGAAATACTGGATTCGGATATGCTCGCTCAGGTAACAGCTTACCATGATTCATTCCGCAACGAAGACTACACGGCAGCTGATGTACAGCGGGCACTGTCCAAGACCCGCCTGGACCCGCAGGACTTCATGGCCCTCCTGTCGACAGCAGCGGCTCCTTATCTGGAACAGATGGCTCAGAAAGCCCACATGGTCACGCGCCGTCACTTTGGCGGAAATATTTCCATTCTCACGCCTATTTACTTTGCAAACTACTGCGAAAATTACTGCATTTATTGCGGCTTCAACTCGCACAACAAAATCAAGCGCGCCCGCCTGACTGACGAAGAACTGCACCGGGAATGTCAGAACATTGCCAATGCCGGCATTGAAGAAGTCCTCATGCTGACTGGCGAAAGCCCCAAAATGTCGGATGTCCGCTATATTGGCAATGCCGTCAAAATTGCCCGCCAGTATTTCCGGGTCATTGGCATGGAAATTTATCCCGTAAATTCGGAAGACTATGCATATCTGCACGAATGCGGCGCTGACTACGTAACGGTCTTTCAGGAAACCTACGATTCTGACAAGTACGAAACGCTCCACCTGGCAGGAAACAAGCGCATCTTCCCGTACCGCTTCTACGCCCAGGAACGGGCCATTCGCGGCGGCATGCGCGGCGTCGGCTTTGCAGCCCTCCTGGGTCTTGCAGATTACCAGAAAGACGCCGTCGCCACAGGGATGCACGCCTGGCTCATGCAGCGGAAATATCCGCAGGCCGAAATTTCCCTGTCCTGTCCTCGTCTGTGCCCGATTATTAACAACGATAAAATCAATCCCAAAGACGTGGACGAACGGAAACTGACGCAGATCATCTGCGCCTACCGCCTATTCCTGCCCTACGCCTGCATCGTCGTATCGAGCCGGGAAAGTGCGGCCTTCCGAAATGCTATCATGAAAATCGCCGCCACCAAGGTCTCGGCCAGCGTCTGCGTCGGCATTGGCGGTCATCTGGAAAACGACGGTTCTGAAAAGGGAGACGAACAGTTTGAAATTACGGACAACCGTCCTTTTGATGAAATGTACGCTGCCATTAAGCACATGGGCCTCCAGCCTGTGACCAGCGAATATATTTACGTATAACCAGGAAACCTCACATCTCTATGATATAACCATAAACAGCAAGACAAAAACAGCAGGGAGACTAATCCACTCCCTGCTGTTTTTGCTTGTATTCTGCAATGTATTTCGCATCATATATAATGAATTTTTATTCTTCCTATTATGCATTATAGTTC
>NZ_CATWFF010000063.1 GCF_958350005.1 uncultured Megasphaera sp.
AGTTTATATGTTTTCTGCGTTCTGTTTTTTAGACAAGCTGGAAATGGCAGCTGCCGTCAGAACGATGATACCGCCTACGATCTCCCTTGTCGACGGTACTGCGCCCAGGAAGAGAAAAGCCATCATAATTCCATATACAGCTTCCATGCCGCTGATCATGCTGGCCTTCTGGACGGTAATCCGCTGCAGACCGTTGATAAACAGGGAATGAGATACAGCTGTGCCTACGACCCCCAGGAGGAGAATCAGCCCCAGGTCATGGAAAGACCACGATGCCGGCACAATCCACAAAGCCGGCAGCAGCACTGCCGCTGCGACTGCCTGTTCATACAGGCTGATGACAAATCCGTCATACCGCTGCGACAGCCAGCGATTGACCAGGGACAGAACAGCATAGGCAAAACTGGCAAACATGCCGACTGCCACGCCAAGGGCAATATCGCCTGAAAAGGCATCAGGCGGTACCAGAATGAGAACACCGGCTACCATAATACAGGCCAGTACAACATGGCGGGCCCGCAGCTTTTCTTTGAAAAACAGAGGTTCCAGAAAAACGGCATACAGAGGAAATGCCGACGCCGTAATAGCGCCGATGGCAACATTGGCAATCTGCACAGACGCAATGAAGCTAGTCCAGTGAAGTGCCAGCAGCGATCCCATAAGCAAAAAGGCCAGGCCGTCCCGCTTCGACAGCCGTCGTATATGAGTCCCCTTTTCCTTGATGTACATGTATAATACAGGCGAAGAACAGAGGACACGTCCCAGGGTAATAAGAACAGCCGGTATGGCAATGCTTTTGCTCAGCACGCCGGACAGTCCGAACAGCATGACGGCAACGTGGACTTGCGCTGTATAGGCTGTCGATAGTTTCATCCCAATCCCTCCTAAAAAAAACGCGGAACCTCCTTTTGCCGCAAAACCGGGCAAGATGAGGTTCCGCATCCTTGCAGATATATGAAATACTTAGTTTTTCAATACAGCGGCGCAGCGGGCACACAATGTCGGGTGATCCGGGTCAGAACCAACGGATGCGCTGTGAATCCAGCAGCGTTCGCACTTTTCATGGGTCGACGGAGCGACAACGGCTTTCATATTGCCGTGATCTTCGCCGGCAACGGCTTCAGCCGGTGCATCGCCATTAACCAGAGAAACTTCACTGACAATGAGCAGCGTTGCCAGCTGATCCTGCCACTTACTGAGGAAATCGTAATCTTCGCCAGATGCATAAATAGTGACAGCTGCATCGAGGGCGTGGCCAATCTTTTTATCTTTCCGGGCGCCTTCGAGAATACGGGTCAGGTCGCGGCGGTACGACAGGAACGTATTCCACCGTTCTTCCAGATCAGCATCAAGGTATTCCTTATGTGCCTTGGGCCAGTCCGTAAGAAGAACGCTTTCTTCTTTGCCTTCTGTCTTGGGCATGTACTGCCATACTTCTTCAGCCGTAAAGGACAGAACCGGCGAGATAACTTTAACCAGTGTATCCAGAATCTGATACATGGCAGTCTGGGCACTGCGGCGTTCGAGGGAATCCTGTTTTTCCGTATACAGGCGGTCTTTGATGACATCCAGATACATGGCGCTCAGGTCGACAGTGCAGAAATTGTGAATAGCATGGTACATGACATGGAACTGATAGTTTTCATAGGCATCGGTTACCGTTTCATAGACCTGTTCCAGACGCAGGAGTGCCCATTTATCCAATTCAGTCATATCCTGGTAAGCTACAGCATCCTTTGCCGGGTCGAAATCATCCAGGTTGCCCAGGAGATACCGGAAGGTATTGCGGATCTTACGGTATACATCGGAAAGCTGTTTCAAAATCTTCGGCGACAGGCGAATATCACCCTGGTAGTCTGCCGACGATACCCACAGACGCATAACATCGGCGCCGTACTTTTCAATAACTTCCTGAGGAGCGACCGTATTGCCGACAGATTTACTCATCTTGCGGCCTTCGCCGTCGACAGTAAAGCCGTGGGTCAGGACGCTGCGGTACGGTGCAATGCCGTTGATGGCAACAGACGTCAGCAGGGACGAGTTAAACCAGCCGCGATGCTGGTCAGAGCCTTCCAGATACATTTCGCAGGGATAATCCAGATCCGGATCGTGTTTCAGCACGCCCTGATGGGTACAGCCGCTGTCGAACCATACGTCCATAATATCTGTTTCTTTATGGAAGTGAGTGCCGCCGCAGTGCGGGCAGACAAAGCCGTCCGGCAGCAGTTCCTTGGCATCGTGTTTCCACCAGGCATCAGAACCTTCTTTGGCAAACCACTGCTGCAGATGTGCAATCGTATCGTCATTAATAACGTATTCGCCGCAGTCATCACAGTAGAAAATAGGAATAGGCACGCCCCATACGCGCTGACGGGAAATGCACCAGTCGCCGCGGTCGCGGATCATGTTGTAAATCCGTTCATGACCCCACGACGGAATCCACTTGACATGATCGATGGCATCCAGTGCTTTCTGACGATAGCCGTCTACAGAGGAGAACCACTGTTCCGTAGCCCGATAAATAATGGGGTTCTTGCAGCGCCAGCAATGGGGATACTGATGGCGGAACGTACTTTTGGCAAAGAGCGCGCCCAATTCGGCCAGATGCTTAATAACCGGCACATTGGCATCGAAGACGAACATGCCCTCATATCCGGGTACTTTATCCGTATATTTGCCGGAAGCATCAACCGTACCGATCGGTTTTACGCCCCAGGCAGCATATTTCATGCACACATCAAAGTCATCCTGGCCATGGTCAGGAGCGGTATGTACCAACCCAGTACCGGCTTCCAGCGTGACGTGGTCGCCCAAAAGGACGGGAACTTTGCGGTCGTAGAAGGGATGCTGGAAGACGAGGCCTTCGAGCTGCTTACCCATCATGACTTCCGGCAGTACTTCGTAGTTTTCTACTTTGCCGGCTTTCATGGTCGGTTCTACCAGATCTTTTGCCATGAGCAGGTATTCATCGCCTATTTTGACCCATACATATTCAAAAGCTTCATTGGCACTGATAGCCAGGTTACACGGAATGGTCCAGGGCGTCGTCGTCCAGATGAGGGCAAATACCTTATCCGGATCGGCACCGGCCGGCATATGGCAGTTCAGATCGACAGCCTTAAACTTGACGTAAATGGAGAAAGACTTATCGTCTTTATATTCAATTTCTGCTTCTGCCAGGGCCGTTTCGCAGTACGGGCACCAGTACACGGTTTTCAGGCCTTTGTAAATATAGCCTTTTTTGGCCATTTCGCCAAATACGCCGATCTGAGCAACTTCAATGTGCTTCTGCAGTGTCAGATAGGGATGATCCCAGTCACCGAGAACGCCAAAGCGGACGAAATCGGCCTTCTGTTCTTCTACACGGGCCAGAGCGTAATCGCGGCATTTAGCCCGCAAATCGAGAGGCGCCATTTCGTGGCGGTTCAGGCCCGTATCTTTGATGACGGCATGTTCAATAGGCAGGCCGTGTGTATCCCAGCCGGGAACGTATTTGGTATAGTGACCGGTCTGGGTCTTATATTTCAGGATAATATCTTTTAATACCTTATTCAAAGCATGACCGATATGGAGTTTGCCGTTGGCATAGGGAGGGCCGTCATGCAGAATAAATTTGGGAGCGCCGTCTCGTTTCTGCAGGCGCTTTTCATAAATTTTGTGTTCCTGCCAGAATTTCAAAAAGTCCGGTTCCCGTTTCGGCAAATTGCCGCGCATGGGGAAATCGGTTTTCGGCAGATGCAACGTCTTACCGTAATCCATTAGAGTTCCTCCTCAAATAAAAAATAGCGTCTTCATCCCAAAGGGACGAAGACGCTGAATCACCGTGGTACCACCCTACTGACTGCCTGTGCAGCCTCTCTGACGCAAATAACGGCGCGGCCCCGTCGGCTGGTTCACAGCCGCAGCTCCCAAGTGATCCGCCTGCATCTCGTCTTTCCCGGGCTTCCACTCTCCCCGGTTCGCTGCAAAGACAGGCGCGCAGGCCGTCTTGTTCATGGCTTTATACTGATGGATGTTCCTGTACAATCCTTGTACATAGACGTATTGTAATCGTTTGACCATCATTTGTCAAGCCATTTGCCATGCCAATTATACACCTTTATCTGCGCCAGAACGCACTGAGGGCAGCCGCAATAGGAGCGGTAAAAATGACGCCGAAGCTGGCAGAAAAGCCTTTCATGATTTCTACGCCGACAGAGTTGGAATTAATGAGCTGCAAATACGGCAGGTCATAGACATAATCCAGGGTCCACACGCCAAGGGAACCGCCGAAAAAGGCCAGGATCAGCGTAGCTGACATAGTACCCATTACATCGCGTCCTACATTCATGCCCGCCCAGAACAGGGCTTTGCGGCTGATGTCTGGATTATGCTTTTCAATTTCCGCACAGGCTGAAGTAACATCCATGGCAATGTCCATGACCGCACCGAGACTGGCAAAGAGAATGCCGGCAAATAAAATCTGCCCTACATCGATCATCGTATTCTGGGCGACAAACATGAGATTTTCGATGTTCGACACGTTATATCCCGACAGGTTGACGGCGTGGCCAAAGAGAATTGCTGCCAGGCCAGCAGTCAGAATGCCGCCCAACGTGGCTACAAAGGCAACCATACTTTTTTTTGACCAGCCATTGAGCAGATACATCGTCGCCGCCAGGACGACACCGGACGTGACAACAGCGGCTACAACCGGCCAGATACCGCGGAAGATCATGGGGAAAAAGAGCCAGACAAAGCAAATAAAGGTAAACACCAGGGCAACGGCTGACTTCAGACCTTTTTTCCCGCCAATGATGCTGAGCAGGACGAGGAAGGCTGCAATATACAGGTAAATGGGCCAGGACCGATCGGCATTATATACCGTGTGCAGATCGAGAGAGCCGACAGTACTGGAAATGACGACGACGTCCATGCCAGGCCGGCAGACCGTGCCGAAGAGCAGACCGTTCGGGCAGTTGGCCTTAACGATTTCTCCGGCATGGTCACCGCTCTGAATCTGCAGAGACACGATCTGATCACCGGCACGGGAGCCGTTTTCCTGCAGATTATCCTGCAGTACTTCCAGTACGCGGGCTTTTTCAAAGACCCGTCCATCTGTATTGACGAGCTGCGGCTTCTCTACCTGATTATAGCCGTGCAGAAACCAGCCGCCCAGCACGAGCAGCACAGCAATAACGATCAGGCGCACCCAGGCTGAATGAATTTTCTTCATGCAGAACTAGTCCTTCACAATGCTGTACGAGCTGTCAATAGGCGTTCCCGTTTCGACATCGTATGTATTAATCGTAAAGGTATCCTTCGTAATGCGGATGACGGAATAGGTCGGACGCCAGGTCTGGCTGCGGGCAGCGACATAGTCCTGCTGCTGCGGAATGAGGTTGTAGAACTTAGAGCCTGTTGCCGAGTTGGCAGACATGTAGAATACGCCTTTCGGATTCCGCAGGACGCCCTGTTTCATATCAGCAATGGTATAGCACAGGTTCTGCGATTCGTAGTTGTTTTTGAATTCCTGGTTTTTCAGGGCTGCACTCAGCAGGTTATGGGCCTGTCCGCTCTGCCCCTTGACTTTCATGTCATCAAAGGTAGCATGGTCTTTGCCATCGCTGCTCAGCTGATACGTACGGGCATAGGTATGATCATGGCCCTGGAGAACGACGTCAATCTTATTGGCATCGTAAATCGGTGTCAGCTGGGTCCGGAGCAGAATGCCGTCTGAATCGGAATGATCGAGGCCGCTGCCGTAAATGTCCTGATGCATGACGACAATACGCCATTTCGTATCGGGATGAGCTTTGACGGCTTTTTCAATCAGAGCCTGGTGGTCAGCTGCATTGTAGTTATTGGCATTGATGACGATAAACAGGGCATTGCCGTAGGTATAATAATAGCCGTGACCGGCTTTCGTCGGATTCGTTTCTTCTGTAAAGGGATTCGGTACGTTGAAGTGATTCTGGTAGGCAGCTGTCATGGAATCGTGGTTGCCAATAGTAGTAGCTTCCGGCAGGCTGCGCAGTGCTGCAGCCGAGAGATAGCCGGCATACTGGTATTCCTGCAGCTGGATTTTATCGGCATTCTGATTGGTTGCCGGTTCGTTGATCTGGTCCCCAGGAGATACGAGGAAGTTGATTTCCGGATGCTGTGCCAGTGCCGTATTCAAGGTCTTGTTCCAGTTATATGAATCATTCCGTGCTGCAATATCGCCGTTCTGTTTTTCCGTGCCGTCTGACGGAACCTGTCCGGCAGAAGCACCGATCTGCGGGTCACCGACATACATGAACGTGAAATCATCGGGGTTGCCGGTCTTAACCTGCTGCGCATCCTGCCACTTACCGTTGAGTTTGACCTGATACCAGTAGGTCTGGCTCGGCTTCAGTCCCTGAACGGTAACTTTGTTCGTATAATAGGTTACGCCGCTGATGACCGTGCCTTCCTGACAGATGCCATCAAAGGTCTTTGCCTGTTTCATGGCCTGGTTATCAGCAACACGAACGACGGCTTTATCCGCTTTGTCTTTAGAATACCAGCCAAAATTCAGCTGCGATGCATCGGCACCGGGGGCAATGGATACGTGTTCATAATTGGTTTTAATCGTATCCCACTGCGATTTCCACTGCTGCCAGTCCGTGGCATCGGCAACAGCTGTCTTCGTCGTAACCTTGGGGGTCAGCGACGCATCATTCCAGTGTTCTGTAGCAGCAAATACGCCGACAGAAGCCATGCATAATACAGCAGCTACATAGGCAGCTGCAGCTTTTTTTCCTTTGACGATTCGAAATGGATTCATCGTATTACATCTCCCTTTACCAAATACTAAGGATAAAACTGTAATCAGAATAAACTTCCCATGTAAAAAGAGCTGTCCTTTTCCGTAAAGTCTGCGTAAAAAACGCATCTTCCCGAGAAGATGCGTTTTATGGCTCCCTATGTACATTGTATGTATCAGCCAATCAGCGATGGTTTTTGGCATCCTGACTGACAAAGGTTCCCGTCCTTGTATCAAATTCCGGACCTGTATAGTCTGTAGAGATCACAATGGTCCCGTCTTCCATCTGTTTCTGCAGGGTCATCAGCTTGGTCTGAATTTCTGCCGGTACATCAGGGCTTATGGCCAGCCGGACAATGGAGCTGTCTTCCAGGCCGATTTTTTTCACTGTACCGGCCTTCCATGTCCCCTGTTGATAATCCTGAGCAGCATGGACCAGGGCCACGCTGGAATCGGCAACGGCTGAACCGATAAAGACAGGCGACTCTTTCGTCCAGTCAATGACATTGCCAATTTCCCGTACCTTGCCGCCAGTGCTGGCAGCGGCCTCGGTTACACCGCTGCGTCCGCCGTTCAGCATCGTATAAATCACATCGCAGCCAGCCTGAATCTGCGCTTCTGCTGCCTCTTTGTTGACAGCAGCGTCATCGAGATTTCCTGTAAAGGTCGAATACAATACTGCCTTGGGATTGGCATATATCAGGCCATGATAAAAGGCAGCCCGCGCCTGCAGTCCCGGCTTGGGCCAGGCACCGGAAATATGGCCGACCTTGCCGGTCCTGGTCATATACCCGGCCAGAGCGCCGGCTAAAAAGGCGCTCTGTTCCTGATTGACCGCATAACTGCTGACATTTGTACCCGTTACATTTCCCTGAATGACGGCAAACTGAATTTGCGGATACGCTTTGCTGACCGTCGAAACGGGACCATTCATCTGCCCGCCGTGACCAATAATAAGGCGAGGGCCCTGACTGGCCAGTTTTTCCAGTTCTGCCGTCAAGGCGGCCCGATCAGATACAGCTGACACATCAGATACGCATACGACGCGAGGCGTCACTTCTGCAGCAATACGCTCATATCCGCGATATCCCGCTTCCATAAACCCATTGTCATGGGCCTTTCCCGGCAGCAGGACTGCAATTTCCGCTTTTTCTCCCGGTGCAGCCGTTTCTACGGTAACAGCAAGGGCACCTAAAGGGATAGAAACAGCAGCGGCTGCTAGGGCTATCGTCGATTTCCAGTTCATAAAAGAGTTCCTCCTGTCTTTATACCTTATACCGTTTCATAATGCTTAATAAGAGCCTGAGTCCCCAAATTGCCATTGTCGGCATCCTGAGCCTGCAGGGCTTCATAATTCTGCAATACCTGGGCCAGTATTTCCAGCGACAGGCCGGAAGCATTTGACTCCTGGCGGGCAATTTTCATATCCTTAATAAAGTGTTTCATGTAAAAACCAGGCGCATAGTCGTGGTGAATAATTTTTTCTCCAAAAGCATTCAGCTGTGCACTGCCGGCTGCGCCTGTTGCCAGGGAGCGAAGCAGTACTTCCAGATCCAGCCCTTTTGCCTCAGCATAGGCCAGGGCTTCGCACACACCGGACAAGGCACCGGCAATCATGATCTGATTGGCCATTTTCGCATGCTGGCCGCTTCCGGCTTTGCCCTGATAGTTAATATTCGTCCCCATAGCCTGGAACAGAGGAAGGCAGGCATCAAAATCGGCCTTGTCTCCGCCGACCAGGATGGATAAGGTCCCCTGTATGGCTCCTGTATCGCCGCCGGTTACCGGTGCATCCATGACGTGAAATCCCATCTTCTTCCCCTGCTCATAGATCCGTTCTGCCAGGGTAGGACTGGTCGTCGTCATATCGATGAGATACGTCCCTTTAGCGGCACTGTCCAGTATATTGCCTTTCTGGAAATATACTTCTTCCACATCTGGCGGAAAGCCGACCATGGTAATAACGGCATCGCATCCCTGCACACAGGCCGCAATGGAAGGATAAAAACGAGCACCTTCTGCTATGACATCGTTTACTTTTTCCCTGTTCCGCGCGTATATCTGCACCGTAAATCCAGCTTTCATCAAATTCCGGACCATAGGCTTGCCCATAATGCCAACACCAATAAAGCCAATTGTCTTCATCTGTTCTGCCTCCTTTATCTGCACTATCATCGAATATACATAGTATACCATTACGCCAGATACATGGAAACAAAAAAAATCCTCACTACCATCTGTAGTAAGGATTCTTGTGGTGGGCGATAATGGATTCGAACCATCGACCCCCTCGATGTCAACGAGATACTCTAACCAACTGAGCTAACCGCCCTCAATATATGCCGCTCTGTGCGACTTCTTTAGTATATCGTAAGATAACATATCTGTCAATACGTATATTGTACATTTTACCAGCGAGCCGCCTGTTTTCCCCGTTCCAGCATATATGCCATCTGCTGCATCGACACCGGGCCGGAATGGCGTTCCTGTATGCGTCCGCCCTGTTGAATCATAACCGCCTGCGGCACGTCGTATACATTATACGCATCAGCCAGGAACACAGGAGCCGTGTAGAACGGCATGGTATAGGAACTGTTCTGATAAAACGTGCGGGCTTCCTGCTCTGTACTGCCAAGAGAAAGAACAACAAAATATATGTCCTTTCCATACCGGTCATACAGGGCCTGCAGCTGTGGCAGCTGCTGCTTGCTGGCATCACTCCAGGGCATCCAGAAAAACAGATATACTGGCTTTTTATTATACAGTTCTCTCAGCTCTGCAGAACGTCCGTCAATGGTCTGTATCTGGCCGTTCGGCGCCAGCACTTCTGTTTCTGCCTGCATCATCGCTTTGGCTGTCTTTTCTGCTTCTTTTTTGGCAATATCCGGATCTTTTCCCGTCCAGAACGTGATCATCAGGCCAATCAGTACAGCAGCAATCGTATAAATCACTATGTGTTTTCGACATCTTTCTGTATGCATAAGTTTCATCCCTGTCTGTCCAGACAGTACATCACAGTATTAAGTGCTTGACTTATAGTGCACTCCATCCTGTATAGTAATAAGAGTTACTACAGGAGGTTTGATACCATGAAAATAAAAGAAGTAAGTGCCTTGTTGGGCCTGTCAGCAGATACACTCCGATATTATGAACGAATTGGCCTGATACGAAATGTTCATCGCGACAAAAACGGCATCCGCAATTATTCGGAGGAAAACTGCCAGGTTATTCAGTTTATCAAATGCATGCGGGCTGCCAACATATCCATTGAAGGGTTAATCGAATACACTGATCTATATGCCCAGGGAGACAGTACGCGAAATGCGCGCAAAGCAATTCTCATGCGGGAACGGGACCTGCTGAAGCAGCGTATTGCCCATATGGAAGAAGCCCTGGAACGGTTAAACAAAAAAATCGCCGCTTTTGACAACTGCCAGTTATAACCGTTTCCTGTCTGCAGTATGTATGTTATTATATCCTGTACCACTGACACCGTCAATGCAAAGGAAATATCCTATCCGTACAGAACCATACCCATACAGAATACACCAGGGGCCTTGCTGATACTTTCAGATCAGCTAGGCCCCTGGTGTGTTTAGCAAGTTTCTCTATCCTCTTTACCGGCTGTGTTTGCGCCGCCACCAGATAAATCCATACAGCAAGGCAACAGCAATGACCAGCACAATAAGCCGTCCCCAGTGTTCCTGTATTCGCAGCAGATCATGGCCCAGCCATACTTCCACAACAACAGCCGGAATCTTTCCTATGGCATTGGCAATAAAGTGATCCCGATAGGAAATGCGGCTCAGCGCACTGAACGCCGTGACGACAACATTGGGTGCGTACGGAATAGCCCGGCCAATCAGTACAGTCCGCAAACAGCTGTATGAATCCAGTTTTTCCAGCATGTGACTCTGACGAATCACCTTGCGGGCCTGTCCCCGCAGCAGCGTCCGGGTCAGACGAAAACTGATTTCAATACCCAGGACTTCCCCGATCCAGGAGATGACAATACCCGGCCAGAGGCCAAAAATGACGCCGTTAACGGTCAGAAAGGGAATGGATGGAATGCCGATGGCATTGACAAAAGCCAGCATGAAAATGCTGATGACAATGGCAGCATAGCCAAAAGATGCAATATATTCCGTCAGCCCATCCAGATCTCCCCGTACGGTCAGCCGCCACATGGTGGTGTAAAAGTCAGGCAGGACCAGCTGTATACTCCATAAAATAAGGATGACTCCTGCAATTCCGCCAAGGCGCAGTGTCCATCCTAACGCTTTATCTGTCATACAAACGATACCCTCATATAATAC
>NZ_CATWFF010000064.1 GCF_958350005.1 uncultured Megasphaera sp.
ATATAGATACAATTTAAAAACTGCACCGCATTATTTTTATGTACAAGTTTGCCCGCTATTCTTGACAAGATATTAAAATGCACCTATAATGAATAAAAATCCAACATATACTATGCGCCGTATGCTGTATGGGCGAGGCGCAATTCTACGAGATATAGGAGTGTAGCAACAGTGAAGACAAAGGTATTTATTGATGGGCACGAAGGTACGACGGGCCTGCGCATTCATGAACGGCTCAGCAGCCGCAGCGATATTGAATTAGTTCCCATTGCCGAAGACAAGCGGAAAGATCCGGCTGCCATTACGCAGTGCCTGAAGGAAGCGGATATTGCGTTCCTGTGCCTGCCGGACAGTGCGGCCAGGGAAGCTGTCGCTCTGGCAAAAGACTGCGACGTGCGGATTATTGACACGTCTACGGCGCATCGGACGGCTGAAGGCTGGACTTATGGCTTTCCGGAACTGTCGTCTCATCAGAGCGAAGACATTGCCAAAAGCTCCCGCGTCGGCAATCCCGGCTGCCATGCCAGCGGCGTTATTTCCCTCATACAGCCTCTGGTACAGTCCGGCATGATGCCCGACGATTACCCTGTGTCGGCTGTGTCCCTGACGGGCTACAGCGGCGGCGGCAAAAAGATGATCGGCCAGTATGAAAGTGCCGACAAGGGAACAGACCTGTTTGCGCCCAGGCAGTACGGCCTGGTGCAGCAGCACAAGCATCTGAAGGAAATTGTCGCTGTCTGCGGTCTCAGTCAGGCACCGGTCTTTACGCCGATTGTCGACGATTATTACAGCGGCATGGAAGTCATGATTCCGGTCTTCACGAAGCTGCTGAACGGCCAGCCTGGAAAAGACGACATCTGGCAGATTCTGGCGTCCCATTATGAAGACTGCCCCTTTGTTCATGTCGTGCCGGAAGATGCGGATATGGGCGGCTTTATTGCGGCCAATGCCATGAGCGGCTATGACGATATGAAGATTCTGGTCAGCGGCAACGATGACCGCGTCGTTTTGACATCGCTGTTTGACAACCTGGGCAAAGGCGCGTCAGGCGCAGCTATTCAGAACATGAATATCATGATGGGTGTCGATCCGACGACGGGCCTGAATCTGTCGAAGTAAGTCCGATTATTATATGTATCTAAACTACAACTGGGGGAGTACTGGCATGTTTGAACGGAAAAACCTGATTTCCGATGATATTGCATCGGTAACGAATGCGCAGAAAGCGCAGATTCTGACGAATGCCCTGCCATATATTAAAAAGTACAGCGGCAAAATCGTCGTCGTCAAATACGGCGGCAATGCCATGGTAAATGAGGACCTGAAAAAAGCCGTCATGGGTGATATTGTACTGTTGAATCTTATTGGCGTCAAAGTGGTTCTCGTTCACGGCGGCGGCCCGCATATCAAGGAAGTTCTCGATAAAATCGGCATGGAATCGAAGTTTATCGACGGCCTGCGCGTCACTGACGGGCCGACGATGAAAGTCGTGCAGATGGTACTGGCCGGCCAGGTCAATAAAGATCTGGTCAACCTCATTGGCTCTATTGGCGGCAAGGCTATTGGCCTGTGCGGTCTTGACGATCAGATGATCAAGGTTCGTCAGCAAAGTGAGGAACTGGGCTATGTCGGAAAGATTACGTCCGTAGACGTATCGATTATCAGGGACAACCTTGACAAGGGGTATATTCCCGTTATTTCGACAATCGGCACCGATACGGAAGGGCAGGCTTACAACATCAATGCCGATACGGCAGCGGCAGAAATTGCCGGCGCCCTCAATGCGGAATGTATGCTGTCCATGACCAATATTGACGGCGTTCTCCGCGACCAGCATGATCCCGATTCGCTGATTACGGATATTACGCTGGAACAGGCTGACGCGCTCAAACAGGAAGGCATCATTGCCGGCGGCATGATTCCCAAGGTCAAGTGCTGCACCGATGCGATTCGAGCCGGCGTAAAACGCGTATTTATTATTAATGGTACCGTTCCTCATGCGATTCTTATTGAACTGCTGACGGAAGAAGGTCTGGGCACCATGTTTGTCAGCCATTCTTCTGAAGTAGGCAAGAGAAAATAATACGGGAACAGGACGAAGAAATCAAGGGGGCATCATCAATGGCAATGGATTTTGAAACGATGGACAAGGAATATATCGTCAATGTGTACAATCGGCTGGACGCCGTTATTGACCACGGCAAGGGCTCTATTTTGTACGACGTAAACGGCAAGGAATACATCGACTTCAGCGCCGGTATTGCCGTCAATATTTTCGGCGTATGCGATGACGTATGGAAACAGGCCGTCATTGACCAGCTCAATAAACTGAGCCATATTTCCAATGTATTTTATACGGAACCGCAGGTACTGCTGGCTAAAATGCTCTGCGAACGGACGGGCATGAAGAAGGTTTTCTTTGCCAATTCCGGTGCGGAAGCCAACGAATGTGCCATCAAGACGGCCCGCAAGTACTCGCACGATAAATACGGCGAAGGCCGCTATACGATTATTACCCTGAAAAACAGCTTCCATGGCCGTACCATGGCTACGCTGACGGCATGCGGTCAGGAATCGCTCCATGAAGATTTCGGTCCCTTCCTGGACGGGTTTGTCTATGCTGAACCGGACAACTTTGAATCGGTCAAATCCCTGGCTGAATCGCATAAGGTCTGTGCCGTCATGATGGAAATGGTACAGGGCGAAGGCGGCGTCCATCCTCTGGACCCGGCTTTTGTCAAAGCTGTTGAAGAATATGCCCATGCTCATGACATTCTGGTCATTGTCGATGAAGTACAGACCGGCAACGGCCGCACAGGGGCGCTGTATGCCTACATGAACTACGGCATTCATCCTGACATCGTCACGACGGCCAAAGGGCTCGGCGGCGGCCTGCCTTTTGCGGCAGTTCTGTTTGCTGATTCGTGCCAGCATACCCTGACCGATCATACTCATGGCTCGACTTTTGGCGGCAACCCGATCTGTGCTGCCGGTGCCATTTCCATTCTCAAGCGGATTGATGACCCGCTTCTGGCCGATGTGCGGGAAAAAGGCGCATACATTAAGGCTCAGTTAGAAGCCTGCCAGAATGTGGAAAGCGTATCCGGTATGGGTCTCATGATTGGCGTCAAGTTGAAAAAAGATCTGGCAACTGTAGTCAACGAATGTGTCGACAAGGGCGTTCTCGTCCTGACGGCCAACGGCCTTCTCCGTCTCCTGCCGCCTTTGAATATTCCCTGGGATGTATTGAAAAAAGGCATGGCCATCGTCTGCTCGGTTATTGACGAAAAATAGGAATATAGTATACTGAAACCGGACCTGTCTATATTGCTGGTCCGGTTTTTGCATGGCGGAAAGTGAGGCGAGACCATGTACTATTTTGACAACGCAGCGACGACGGCGCAGAAGCCGCCGGAAGTGGCTCTGGCCGTATATAATGCACTGCGGTCAGGCGATCTGGGAAATCCGTCCCGCGGTGCCCACGGCTATTCGCTGAATGCGTACCGGCATGTGCTGGAATCCAAGGAGCTGATTAAGGCACTGTTTCACGGCGAAGACGACTATGAAGTGGCCTTTACGCAGCATGCTACAGAAGCGCTGAATATGACGCTGAAAGGGCTGATTCACCGCGGCGATCACGTCCTGACGACGACGTGGGAGCACAATGCGGTTCTGCGCCCGTTGTATCAGCTGGAAGACGCCGGCGTGGCGCTGGATTTTATCAGCAGTGATCCCCTGACCGGGGCCCTGCGGTATGAAGAGTTTGCCCAGAAAGTGCGGCCTGAAACGACGTACGTGGTCTGCAATCACGGTTCCAATGTGACGGGAAACGTATTGGATTTAGGATGGATCAAGCAGTTCTGCAAAGACCATTCTCTGGGACTTATTGTCGACGTGTCTCAGACAGCCGGTGCCATGCCCATTGATATATCTGACGGCATCGTGACGGCCCTGTGTTTTACAGGGCATAAGTCCCTGTACGGGCCTGCCGGTACCGGCGGCATCTGCATCCGCCGCGACGCCGATGTGACGCCGTGGATGACCGGCGGTGATGGCATCCATTCCTTTGAACGGGAACAGCCTCATACGGCGCCGGCTGTCTTTGAAGCAGGCACAGCCAATGTGGCCGGTATTATGGGTCTGGCTGCGTCAGTACAGCTGCTGCTGGACGGCGGCCTGGAAAAAGCGGCTGCCCACCGCCGGCAGCTGGAAGAGCTGTTCGTGCCAGCTGTGCAGTCCCTGCCTGGCGTCACGCTGTACGGCGATTTTACAGGGCTCCGGGTCGGCACATATTCCCTGAATATTGAAGATGCCGAGTCGGCTGTCGTCGGCGATATGCTGTGGGAACGGTTCGGCATGGCCACGCGGGCCGGTTTTCACTGTGCGCCGCTGATGCATAAGGCCCTTCATACGGATGTGCAGGGAGCCGTACGGTTTTCCTTTTCCCTGTTTACGTCGGCCCGGGACGTGCAGGAAGCTGTCGAAGCCCTGCGGGCGCTGGATGGAATGATATAAGAACTGTGTGATACATAGTAAGGAGGAATAAGAATGTTTACATTAAATGCTATCGGCAAGGCCTGCCCGCTGCCGGTTATTGATGCCCATAAGGCACTGAAGGAACACGATGCTGTAGAAATTACGGTAGATAATCAGATTGCGACGGAAAATCTCCGCAAACTGGCGACGGAAATGAACTGCGACTATACGATGACGCAGGAATCGCCGACGCATTATACGGTACAGCTCGTCAAGAAGGGAAACGGCACGGCGCCGGCTCCGTCTGTGACGGCAGCAGCCAGCCAGAATGACGGCTATATTGTCGTCGTCAACTCGCCATGCATGGGCGTCGGCGACGAAGCTTTCAGCAAACAGCTGCTGAAGACCTTTATTTATACTCTGACGGAACAGGATGTCCTGCCGTCGGCAATTATCTTCTACAACGGCGGCGTGCCCCTGGTTACGAAGAATTCGGAATCTCTGGAAGACCTGAAAAAACTGGCTGACGCCGGCGTTTCCATTTATGCCTGCGGCGCGTGCTTGAATTACTACGGCCTTACCGATCAGGTTGCTGTCGGCGAAGTGACCAATATGTACCGCATTATTGAACTCATGCGCACGGCACCGCGCATTGTCCGTCCGTAAGATGGAAAGGGAACACTATGGCGTAGCTCTCGTGAGCGATACGAAAGAGGCCATGAAAGCGGGAGAAGCAGGAAAGCGGAAGGGACTGACGGTCCGCATTATTCCCACGCCGGGACGGCTCTATGGGAGCTGCGGCTTTTCACTGAAATACGCCCTGTCTGATGAACAGGCGCTGTGCGAACTGTTCCGCTGTCTTCGCCTGTCAGCGCCCGTTCTCTATCATGCCGAACGGCAGGGTCTTTCCGTGACCTATGCGCCCGTTTTTTCACCAGATTTGCATGAGTCCGTATAATACAACAATACCCCGGGAAGCACTGGCTTTCCGGGGTATTTTGTATGAAAATCAGCTGTTTTCAGCCGGTGAGGACTGAGCAATAATTTCAATGCCGTCTACGTACTGTACTGTCGGGTTTTCTGCTTTCTTTTCAATGAGATTTACGATCAGGTGCAGAAGCTGTTCGCCAATATGGCCCATGGGAATATCGATGCGGGACAGTGACGGAATGGCGTAATCGTTGAATTCGGCCATGTTGATGCCGATGGTAAAGACTTCGACGTCGCCAGGAATGGATATGCCCATTTCGTGGCAGGCATAGAGCATGCCGTGTGCCAGCACGTCGGATTCACAGAACATGGCCCGCGGCAGGCGATGGGTTTCTGCCAGCTGCCGTGTCGCTTCAATGGCGCTGGCTGAGGACGTCGTGCACAGGCAGATGCGGTCCTGCGGAATCGGATGACCTGCACGGGCAAAGGTATCAATAAATCCGTCCATCCACGTGCGCATAATGGGAAAGGCCGTATCGTGGGTCAGTACGCCGGCGTCGTAAAGTCCTTTTTTCAGAAAATGCCGGGCTACGCGGCAGCCCACTTCGTAGTTGTCCATGGTAACGCTGCTGTACTTGGGAGATTCCCGGTTGAACAGGACAACGGGACAGGACAGGTCGCAGCTGTTCAGGTACTCCATGTCCTTGTCTGACATGTTGGCAATGATGATGCCGTTAAAAAATTCGTTGCGCGTCGTTTCCATCTGCTTTTGCAGGTGATCTACTTCATAGGGGACGACCGTCAGGTGGACGACTTTATTCTGGCGCATAATTTCCCTCTGAATCCCCAGGGTAATGCGGGCCAGGTAATTAATACGAAAGTCTGTGGCCCAGTAAAAGGCGATGGCATAACTGTCTTTATGGGCAGCCCGCAGTTTTTTTGCCGACTGGTTGGGAACGTATTTCAGCTGTTGTGCAATCTGATGAATCCGGTCCTGCGTTTCCTGGGAAATTTTCCGTTCCCGTCCTTTGCCGTTCAGCACGATGGAAACGGTGGCAATGGATACACCGGCTTCACGGGCAATATCTTTAATTGTAGACATATGCAACCTCCTTATATCTTTTTATTGTAAGATAAAACAAGATAGCTTTCAAGGCTGGAACGGTGATTTTTGCGGGAATATATCCGTACGAGACTAAGTATGATACAATATACATACAAATGAAGGGAAGGAGAAAGGGTATGGAGATAACCGGAAAAGAGACGGAATCCGCCGCTGCCCAGGCAGCAGAACGGCTGCGCAATCTGGCCAAGCCGCCAGGCAGTCTGGGATTGCTGGAAGCCCAGGCTCAGCAGGCCCTGACAGCGTGGGGAACGGTACCGGCGCAGGTCCGGGCAAAACACATTATTTTTGCTGCCGACAACGGCGTCGTCCAGGCCGGCGTCGTGGCCCAGCTGGCAGCGATTACGTATATGCAGTGTCGCCACATGCTGGAAGGGACGTCGGCTGTAACCTGCTTCTGCCGGGCCAACGGTATTCCCTATGAAGTGGTCGATGTGGGCATTGACAGTGCTGACGCCGTCGGCATGGACCGGAAAATTGCCAGGGGAACGCGGAATTTTGCCGTCGAAGCAGCCATGACGGACGAGCAGTACCAGCAGGCCCTGTCTGTCGGTGCCGAACGGGTTGAAGCGGCCTGGAAGGACGGGTATAATCTGTTATCTTTCGGTGAAATGGGCATTGGCAACACGACGACATCTGCTGCCGTTCTGACGGCTCTGGCACCGCCTGGCAGTGACATGCTGGCCGGCTATGGCTCGGCCCGGGGTAATTACGGCCTGGTTCTGCGCAAACGCCGCGTTATCCGCCAGGCTCTGGACCAGTATCCCTGGATTCGCCAGTCGCCGGCAGAAGCGCTGCGCTGTGTCGGCGGCTTTGATCTGGCTGCTTTGTGCGGCGCCATGATGGCCTGTGCCAAAAGGCATATTCCCTTTTATATAGACGGCTTTATTACGGCTGTCGCTCTGGTCTGTGCCGTGGCCATGGAACCTTCAGTCCGGCAGGTCGCCTTGCCGTCGCACTTGTCCCGGGAGCCCGGCATGGCCATGGCCCTGCGGCTGTGCGGTATTGATGAATACGATGTGCCCATTCAGGCCGGCATGTCCCTGGGCGAAGGGACCGGCGCCGTTCTGGGAGTCGTATTGCTGCGGACCATGATGTATGCCGTAACCCACATGGCCACGCTGGACGATATCAATGCAGCGGCGCAGCGCCATGAACAGGAACAGCAGAAGGAGTGAGAATGATGGATGAAGACATTCGCAGACAGGGAGCCGCCATTTTCCGCCGCCTGGGGCTGTCGGAAGAGGAAGCGGTGGAATTATTTTACAAGCGGACTATTGCTGCCGGAAAATTGCCTTTTGCCGCGTCAGGACCTGCCTCTGGACAGCAGCGGCCCAGGAAAAAGCGCATGAATAAACGATTTGCCGAATGGGATGCCTTTTAGGCTGTTTTACTGGAATACAATAGGATGCAGAAAGGATGAATGAACCATGTTTTGTATGAACTGCGGAAAAGAAATACCTCAAGGCGGCAAGTTCTGCCCCTTCTGCGGGACTGCTGTCCCCAAAGAGGCCCTGGACCAGGCAGCAGCGCCGGCTGCGGAAACTGCGTCTGCTCCGGCTGCCAGCGCTCCGGCACCGGAGCCCAAGGCAGAAGCACCGGCTCCGGTACTGTCCGAGTATAACGGCGAATGGATAGAATCTGAGCAGGCCTATGTATTTGATCTGGATGGATATACCCTGTCCTTTGGCAAGGAGCACGTCGTCTATGGAAATGTGCGGAACGTCTTTCTGCCGCTCTGGCAGGAAGGGCGGCAGCAGGTGGATGCGCTGTATGAACAGGCCGATTCTGTAGAAACGGTTCTCGGTGCCTATTACAGCATGGAATTTCTGCGGCGCGCTCTGGCCGTGCCTATTCAGCGGGCTCTGGATATTTGTGCGGAATACGGCGAGTTTGATATTACGGAAGCGGCAGTGCTGCAGACGCCGTCTCTGCGGCTTCAGGGCGAAGAACGGAGCGTCATTTCGGCCTGGGAACTGGGGATTTCGCCGCTTCTGGAACAGTATCAGGCCATTTGCCAGGCAGCTCAGAATGAACGGGAACGCCGGGCATACCGCAAGGAAACGCGCATGCGTCTGGAAGGCGGCGGCTTTGGCCTGACCGGTGCGCTCACAGCGATTGCCAAAGCCGGGGCCTTTAATATTACCAGCGGCGCCGCACACAGCGCTTTCAATGCCGTCGGCAATGCCCTGACCGGGGCGGCAGAAAAACGGCAGTTAAAGACGCTGTTTCAGTCGAGAGCGACGAGAGACGCTATGAAACAGGCTTATGACAATGCCTTTTCCACGCTCATGGCGTTTGTAACCCACCGCCTGGGCGGCAGCGAACTGACGAAGTCAGACGTCGAAAAGGGCAAGCTCATTCTGGCCAATATTGAAAGTGGCCGCATTGCCGGCGCGCAGATACCCCATGCGATTCTGGAAGGGCTCCTGGCCAATCCCTTCAATGAAGACCTGTATAAGGCCTATATGAAATATGTGCCTGACACGAATGGACGGCTCAATAAGATTGCCGAATTATTCAATATGGAAGACCGTATCAGCAAAGGGAAAGAAGAAATTCTCAGTGCCTGGATTGAGGGCTGTGATGAAGAGCAGCGGGACCGGCTGGAAGCGCTGCAGAATATTGCCCAGGGCCATGCGACGGAAAAGGGACTGGACGTATATCTGCGCCTCGACGGACTGGCTCATATGGATGAAGATGCAAATCTTCTCTGGGACTGGTATGCAAAAATGGGCGAAGAAGAAGTGCTGGTCATGGCCAATTTGTCTCAACAGGCCCATGACGATTACGAAATTCTTCAGGAATGCTGGGAACGGCCGGTGAAAAAAGGCACCATTCCCTATGCTGCTCTGGCGGGCAATCCCATGACCGAGTATACTGTGCCTGACGGCGTGACAGAAATCGGTGAATATGCTTTTGCCGACTGCCATAATCTGAAGTCCCTTGTCCTGCCCGAAAGCCTGCGTCACATTGGGCCCTGTGCCTTTGTCGGCTGCGGTGCCCTGACTGAACTGGTCCTTCCGGCCGGCGTAGAAACGTACAGTGCCGATGCCTATACGACAGAAGGCGGTACGGTGCGCTTTGCCGGTGAGCCGGAAATTACGGGAGACATAGAAGACTTTGACGGCAGCGACGCAGTCTGGGATATTCCGCTGTGGGGCAAACTGTATACGTGGTGCAGGGAAAAGAACCTTCTGCAGCAAACGACCATATACTGCCAGGAAGACGGCAAAGATGTGCTGCCCCTGCGGCCGGAAGACGGCTTTTACCTGCGGGATTACTGGAAATATCCCCCTCTTTCCGTGCGGCAGCAGGAACGGAAAGAAGATGAGGAATTTCCTATCGTCGAGGTCTTGAATACATTCCGGCCCTGCAAGGCTATTGACGCAGAAACCTTTGTAGGTGCCGATATTACCTATGCTGTCGTTCCTGATGATGTACAGGTTATTGGCAGCCGTGCCTTTTATGGGTCCTATCTTACGGAAATCCAGCTGGGTCGGAACGTCGTTCGTCTGGAACCGTCAGCTCTGGCCGGATGTACGTATCTGCGGGAAGTAATGCTGCCGGAAGGGCTGCAGTTCGTCGGTGACCGGGCCTTTGCCGGGTCCTTTTTCCTCGATCATCTCCAGGCCCTGCAGAAACACTGCCATATTGGCGATGATATTTTTGACGGCATGGCTGTCGTCGTAGAATGTCTGCCTGACAGCGACTGGGAACGGTGGTGCCGGGACCATGACGTGCGTTATTTCTATCACGGCCAGGCCAATCCTTACGAAGCACTGCTGCAGCGGCGGCGCAAGATCGTCAGTGAAGAAGGGCTGTATGTACGGAGAAATTATCTTTCCGATTTGAAGAAGTGGAAAGAAGGGGCCCAGCCGGAAGGGAAGACGAAAGGCTTCTTTGGCTGGAGCAACAGCAGCCGGAAATACCAGCTTCTGTTCCAGGCCGAAGCCAATGGAGATGATACAGAACTTTTGAGTGACATTATCCGGAATGGCGGCAAGCACCTGACCGGAAAATCCCGGGACGGCAAGCGCAAGATTACGATTGATCCCGTTACGGTAGACGACAGCATGATCGCCACTGGCGCCCTTATCGGTGCAGAAATGGTATATTTCGTGGCAGAAGAAGCGGAATACATCAGCACCTATGCCTGCTATCATGCCCATATGGTGGCGTTCTGCGGCGAAGAAGTAAAGGAAATATGGGAACATGCCTTTGACGGCTGCGACCACTTGTCTGTCGTAATCCTCGGTGATGAGCTGACGCGCATTGAAGACCGGGCCTTTGCCAACTGCCCGCAGCTGGAAGTGCTGTATATTCCGTCGTCTGTAACGGAACTGGGCCAGGACGTATTTGCCGGCACTCCCGTGACGATTCGCTGTGAACAGGGAAGTGCTGCAGAAGTGTATTGCCAAGACCACGGTATTCCCACCGTACCGGTA
>NZ_CATWFF010000065.1 GCF_958350005.1 uncultured Megasphaera sp.
GTTAGATAGTTGGTCTAACAACGGGGAGGTCCGTCCATATTACCAATACGGTCTTTTGATTAAATTCCCTTGATAAATAAATAGCCTATCAGTACTGCCAGCAGCACCAGCGAAATCATGCGTATTACTGCTCCCGCTGCCAGTGGACTGGAACGGCGGGGACTTCGTCTTATACGCCGGGCCATGCCATTTCCTTGCCGCCCAGAATATGAGCATGCATGTGAAGTACTGTCTGACCAGCCTTTTCGCCTGTATTGAATACGACGCGATAGCCATCTTTATCGAGTCCCAATAGTTTGGCTACTTTCTGAATGGCAAATAACATCTTGCCAGCTACATCAGCGTCAGCTTCTGTCAGCGAAGCAATATTGGCAATATGCTTCTTCGGGATCACTAACACGTGAACCGGCGCAACAGGAGCAATATCCTTAAAGGCATAAAAATCGTCGTCTTCATACACTTTCGTGCTGGGAATTTCTCCTTTGCTGATCTTACAAAATAAACAATCGTCCATCTTACTCAGCCTCCTTTACAGTTCCTGTCAATCTATGCTCATCTGCTCGTTCCAGCCGTACTGCAACGATGGAACCTACCTGATTCCCCTGCAGTCCGCACACGCAGACACGCTCGTAATTTTCTGAAAACCCTTCCCCTCTATCGCCATCTTGCTGTTCAATCAGGACATGAACGGTCTGACCGATCATTTGCTGTAAAAGGGTTGCTTTTTGTCTTTCAGACAAGGTATTTACCAGCTCTACCCGTTGCTTTTTAACGGCCTGCTCTACCTGGTCTTTCATTATCGCTGCCGGCGTCCCCTGGCGCGGCGAGTACGGAAAGGCATGAATATGGGAAAACTGCAGCCGTTTCAACAGGGTCATCGTTTCCTGAAATAAGGCATCTGTCTCGCCGGGAAATCCCAGGATCAGGTCTGTAGAAACGGTCAGGCCATGAATACGGCTGCGCAGCGTCGTAAGCAATGCTTCATATTCTTCTGCCGTATACTGCCGGTTCATCGCCTTCAGAATCGTATTGGACCCAGACTGCAATGGCAGATGCAGATGGGGACAAATGCGCTCAGAGCTGTTTATGACGGCAATAAGGTCTTCGTCTACTTCC
The DNA here is from genome assembly GCF_958350005.1 of uncultured Megasphaera sp. Taxonomy (GTDB): domain Bacteria; phylum Bacillota; class Negativicutes; order Veillonellales; family Megasphaeraceae; genus Megasphaera. The sequence continues at coordinate 1,117 of NZ_CATWFF010000065.1, forward strand.
AGCGATTCTACAGAGCCCATGCGAATTCGCGGTACATCCGTTTCTGCCAGCAAGCGCCGCAAAATAAGGGCCAGCGACGGCTTTTCCGGCAAATCGCGGCCATAGGCCCCCAGGTGAATGCCCGTAAGGACAATTTCCTTGAAGCCAAACTGCAGAAGACGCTTCGCTTCTGCGACGACGGCATCAGGATGACGCGATTTCAGGCCGCCCCGCGTATACGGAATGATGCAGTAAGTACAGAAATTGTTGCATCCTTCCTGAATTTTCAGGTCAGCCCGCGTGTGTTCTACAGCAGACGGATACAAAGGGATCTCTTCGAATTCATTGTCTTTCATCACGTTATGAACAGCCTGTACTGTCTGCGTTCCCCGATGCTGCAGCAATTGCTGAACAATGGAAACAATCCCTTTTTTCTCGTTCGTACCGACGACGGCATCGACGCCTTCCATGGCAGCCAGCAGTTCCGGTGACAGCTGCGCATAACAGCCAGTAACAACGACAACCGATTGGGGGTTGTTTTTTTTCGCCCGCCGAATGAGCTGGCGTGATTTTTTTTCTCCCATCTGGGTTACAGAGCAGGTATTGATGACGTATACATCGGCAATGCCATTAAAATCGGCATCGGAAAATCCACGGGCCAGGAAGAGACCGCGCATACTGTCCGTATCGTATTGATTCACGCGGCACCCCAGCGTGGCAAAGGCAATGGTTGGCATTACTTAAATCCTCTTTCATACATGATAATGGCAAGGGCTGCCAGTGAAGCCGTTTCAGCCCGCAAGATCCGTGGTCCCAGAGACACTGTATGGCACCACGAAGCATGTGTGGAAGCATACTGTATTTCCTCTTCTGCAAACCCACCTTCCGGACCGATGCAGAGCACCAGATCCCCATGGTGAAGATCCTGACAAACGGCATGAAACGGTGCTGTCTCCCGTTCATAGGGAATGACAAAACGCCGGCTTTGGTAGGTCTGTACAAGAGCAGGAAAGTCCATGACATCTTCTACAGGCGGTATGTCGTCGCGGCCGCATTGCTTGGCTGCTTCCGCTGCAATTCGATTCCACCGTTCCCACCGTCCCCTGCGTCGCGCTTCATTTAATTTTACTACACAATGCCTCATTTGTACAGGAATGATACGGCTCACACCCAGCTCTGTCGCTTTCTGTATGACCCAGTCAAACTTATCGCCTTTCAGCAGTCCTGCTGCCAAAATGACTTCACCATTGCGGATAGAGCCATCGGAAATTTTCTGGACTGGCGTCAGTACGGCAGCATGTCCCTCCATGGCTGTAATCAGGCATTCATACGTAGCCCCTTCGCTGTCGGTTACACGCAGTCTGTCTCCTACGGTATGACGCAGTACGACCAATACATGATGGGCATCATCTGCCGATAAGGCAAAGGTTCCCTTTATGGGAAAATCTGTAAATATTTTTCTCATTACACTCGCCTCATCTTTACGGCATACCAGCCATGCTGCAGTCGTTCTTCATCCCACTGAAAGTTCATATCCTCAGCAGCCTGCCGCACCTCTTCAATACGTTCGTCAATAATCCCGCTGGCAATGAAGGTGCCGCCGGAGCGCAGGTACTGCGGCAGTGCCGGCATAAGTGCCAGGACGGCATCGGTAACAAGGTTGGCAACTACGACATCGGCTTGGCTGCGGCCAGCCGGTACTGCTGTCAAGAGATCGCTGTTTTGTATGGACAGGACCGATTCAACGCCGTTCAGTCTGGCATTTATCTGTGCCTGTGTCACAGCCTGTGCATCCAGGTCTACTGCCGTAACGGCAACGGCACCTAATTTAGCGGCCGCAATGGCCAGGATTCCCGTCCCCGTACCAACATCCAGCACGACATCGCCAGGCTGCACACACTCTTCTAAAAACTGTACACACATACAGGTCGTGTCGTGGACTCCGCTGCCGAAGGCCATACCTGGCTCAATGCGGATAACATCTTCCCCTTCTGCAGGAACTGCATTTTCCCAGGCAGGAGCAGCCCAGAAGTGCGGTGACATTTTTACAGGATGGAAATACTTCTGCCACGCATAGAGCCAGTCAGCATCATCAGCATCTTCCTGAATGAGACTCCACGAGCCTAACGTATCATCTCGCGATGCCAGGAGTTTCATGTTTTGTGTTACTGTTTCCACTGCATCTTCCTGACTGGACGGAAAGTATGCAGTTATACGAATACGTCCCAGCTCATCTGTCACTTCATCATGGATAATTGAGCCATTGCTGCCGCATTCATATAAAAGAAGGGCCACCAAATCGGTGGCCTCTGGGGAAACAAGCAATTCGACTTCATTCCATTTCATCGACTGTTCTCCCTTGCATTATTAAATGTCTTCTTTTAATCTGCTCCAGAACCCTTTCTTTTCTTTCGGCTTATCCTGAGAGGAGTCCTTTGCTGATTTAGGCTCCCCCACCCAGGTTTCGCCGCCAGCATAAGCAAAGTCACGGAGCAGTTCTTTTTGCTTATCGCTTAACCGTTTCGGTACGGCTACGGTAACCTGAACATAATGATCGCCGCGCCGTCCTTTCGATCCTAAAACGGGAACGCCTTTACCTCTGATACGGAATTCCGTGCCATTCTGCGTACCTGCCGGAATTTTCAGATCAATCTTGCCATCCAGCGTATCGACGCGAACTGTAGATCCCAGTGCTGCCTGGGCGAAAGAAATCGTTTCTTTCGATCTGATATCATTGCCTTCCCGGCTGAACTGCGGATCCCGGCGGACGAAGATGTACACGTACAAGTCGCCATGACCGCCGCCGCGTTCACCTGGTTCACCTTCGCCGGCAACGCGCAGGCGAGCGCCGTCATCGACACCGGCAGGAATCTTGATCTTCAGTTTCTTACGGACTTTTACCGTACCTGTGCCATGGCACTTGCTGCATTTCTTTTTGATGATCTTGCCTGTACCGCCGCAATGCGAACACGTCCGGACATTGACCATCTGGCCAAAAGGCGTATTCTGTACGACCCGCTGCTGGCCTGTACCGTGGCAGACTGGGCAAGTTTCTACATCACTGCCCGGTTCGGCACCTGTACCATGACAACGATCGCACGTTTCTTCTTTCGGGACTTCAATTTCCATTTCCGTACCAAAAGCAGCATTGCGGAAGGAAATTTCTACATCAAACCGCAAGTCGGCGCCGCGGCGCGGGCCATTACTGCTGCCGCCCTGGCGACGGCCCTGGCCGCCGAAGAAATCGGCGAAAATATCTTCAAATCCACCGAAATTTCCCTGGCCGCCAAATCCGCCGAACCCGCCAAAACCACCTTGGCCGAAGCCGCCGGCACCACCGGCGGCATTGCCATTCTGGAAAGCGTCAGGGCCAAACTGATCGTACTGTGCCCGTTTTTCCTTGTTGGACAGTACACTGTAGGCTTCATTGACTTCCTTGAATTTTTCTTCGGCCGTCTTAGGGTCGTCCCGATTCTTATCAGGATGGTACTTAATCGCTAATTTACGGAATGCTTTTTTGATTTCCGCATCGCTGGCATCTTTCGGAACGCCGAGTACTTCATAATAATCTCGCTTGCTCATAGTGGGCAACCCCTCTTATCTATCTTACTTCTTGTCGTCGTCGACAACTTTGTAGTCTGCGTCAACTACTTTTTCATCGCCTTGCGTGCTCTGCTGTGCACCGGCATCCTGAGCTCCGCCGGCTGCAGCCTGCTGCGCAGCTTCCTGCTGTGCACCAGCCTGTTTATACATTTCGCTGGTCAGATCGTACAGCGGTTTTGTCAGAGCTTCCGAAGCAGCTTTGATCTTGTCCACATCGTCAGTCTTGACAGCATCTTTCAGTTCGGCAATCTTGCTCTTAACTTCCGATACTTTAGCAGCATCAGCTTTATCGCCTAAGTCTTTAATCGTCTTTTCTGCCTGATAAATCAGGGAATCGGCGTTGTTCTTGGCTTCAATAGCTTCTTTACGTTTCTTGTCTTCTGCTTCGTGAGCAGCAGCTTCTTTGACCATGCGGTCAATTTCGCTCTTATCCAGGCCCGACGAGGATTTAATCGTAATCTTCTGTTCTTTGCCTGTGCCAAGATCTTTAGCCGAAACATTTACGATACCGTTGGCATCGATGTTAAAGGTTACTTCAATACGAGGTACTCCACGGGGAGCAGCCGGAATGCCGGTCAGTTCAAAACGGCCCAGTGTCTTGTTGTCAGCAGCCATTTCACGTTCGCCCTGGAGGACATGAACGTCAACAGAAGGCTGATTATCTACAGCAGTCGAGAATACCTGGCTTCCCGAAGTCGGAATTGTCGTGTTCCGGTCAATGATCTTCGTGAAGACACCACCCAGGGTTTCAATGCCCAGAGACAACGGCGTAACATCCAGAAGCAGGACGTCTTTGACATCGCCTACGAGAACGCCGGCCTGAATAGCGGCGCCAATAGCAACGCATTCATCAGGGTTGACACCTTTGCTCGGTTCTTTGCCCAAAATGGATTTAATAGCATCCTGTACAGCCGGGATACGGCTGGAGCCGCCGACCAGAAGAATCTTGTCGATTTCATCAATCGTGAAGCCCGAATCAGCAATGGCTTTCTTCGTCGGTTCCATCGTAGCGTGTACGAGGTCTTCTGTCAGTTCGTTGAATTTTGCACGGGTCAAGGTCAGATCCAAATGTTTCGGACCTGTAGCATCAGCCGTAATGAACGGCAGATTGATGTTGGTCGACATAACCGTGGACAGTTCAATCTTTGCTTTTTCAGCAGCTTCTTTCAACCGCTGTTCAGCCATTTTATCCGTAGAAAGATCAATACCGGTCTGGCTCTTGAATTCGCTGATCATCCAGTTCATAACAGCATTATCAAAGTCATCGCCGCCGAGGTGCGTGTTGCCGTTCGTAGCTTTAACTTCGAAGACGCCGTCGCCTAATTCCAGAATAGATACATCGAATGTACCGCCGCCAAGGTCGAATACGAGGATCTTGCCGTCGCCGCCTTTATCGACGCCATAAGCCAGGGCTGCTGCCGTCGGTTCGTTGACGATACGAAGAACGTCGAGACCCGCAATTTTACCAGCGTCTTTCGTAGCCTGACGCTGTGCATCATTGAAGTATGCCGGAACCGTGATAACAGCCTGGGTAACTTTTTCACCTAAATAAGCTTCAGCATCTTCTTTCAGTTTCTGCAAAATCATGGCTGAAATTTCCTGGGGCGTATATTTTTTGCCTTCTACTTCGACGGTATAATTTTCACCCATATGACGTTTAATCGAAGAAATTGTGTTTTCCGGATTGGAAATAGCCTGCCGTTTAGCCAGCTGGCCTACGAGACGTTCGCCGGTTTTGGAGAAACCAACGACAGACGGAGTCAGACGAGAGCCTTCGGAGTTTGTAATAACCGTAGGTTCGCCGCCTTCCATAACAGCTACAACCGAGTTCGTCGTGCCTAAGTCAATACCAATTACTTTACTCATAATGAATTCCTCCTCAATATGTTACTACGATAGTTAACCGTTAAATGCAACTTTTACCATTGCCGGACGCAATGTCTTGTCGCCCAGCAAATACCCTTCCTGCAGGACTTCAACGACTGTGTCATTTTCATATTCGTCGCTGGGAACCCGCATGACCGCCTGATGGTAATTGGGATCAAACGGCTTTCCTACGGCGTCCATTTTCGTGACTCCTTCTTTTGCCAGAACGTCAAATAACTGCTTGTAAATCATGGCGTATCCGTCGATGAAGGACTTAATGTCACTGGCCACCTTGTCCTGCGGAACCTGCAGGGCCCGTTCAAAATTATCCAGAACGGGAAGGACGTTCTTCAGGACGTCCATTTTGACCACTTCGGAAATCTGCGACTTTTCATTTGCCGTCCGTTTTTTGTAATTTACAAAATCGGCCTGCAGACGAAGGTAGCGCTGCTGCATTTCCGCAGCGGCTTTATCGGCCTGCGATGGGGCATCCGGTTTGGCAGCATTTGCTGCTTTGCCATCATCTGCCGCATCTGTTACTGGAGATATTGTTTCTACTTCTTCCGTAACAGCCTCTTTTTTATTTTCTTGTTCTTTTGATGCTTTCACTTCTGTTTTCGTATCGTGTTTTTTCTTTTCACTCATCCTGTATCAACCCTTCCTAGATCTTCTCGCCTTGGTAATGCTCCAGCATATGCGTTACATGCTGCTTCATGAATTCCAGCAGCCCAATGATTTTGGCATATTCCATTCGCATGGGTCCCAGAACGGCAATCTTGCCAAGGACAACATCATTGGCCCGAAATGTAGCTTCTACAATGCTGCAGTCGTTAATAGGCGCCAGTTTTGTTTCTTCGCCAATACGAACGGTTACGCTCTGATCCTTACTGCTGCCGTCATCATGGAGCAGGTTGGCTACCATGTCCTGTTCTTCGAGCATGGTGAACAGGTGCTTTGCTTTATCAATGTCTTTAAACTCCGGCTTCGTAAGCAATTCCGTAGCTCCGCCGCGGTATACCTGATGTTCCCGGTTAAATACCTTGTGAATGGAGCGAAAGGCCAGCCGGTATAGTTCCAGATCATCGACAATGGAATCATGAAAGGATTCCAGCAAATTCGCATCAATCTGGCTCATGGGCATGCCTGCCAGACGACGGGTCAGCCGTTCAGCAATGACGTTCAGTTCGTCAATGTCCATCGTTTCCGGTTTGGGATACATGCAGTTTTCAATGTGTCCGCCATCGGCAACGACGATCATAATAGCTCGCCGTGAATCAAGGGGCAGGAAGCGAATATACTTTAACTTGGCTCCTGCCTGCTGGGATGCCATAACCAAGGTCACATTGTGTGTGATCTTGGCAAGAACCTTGGCAGTCATGCGGAAGATCTGATCTACATCCTGTACTTTATCCTGAAACCAGGACTGGACGAATTGTTTTTCTTTCTTCGATATCTGTGTCGGTTCCAGCAGACAGTCTACATAAAACCGATATCCCTGAATCGAAGGAATCCTGCCGGCCGATGTATGGGGCTGTTCCAAATAGCCTAACAGCTCCAAGTCAAACATTTCATTTCGAATCGTCGCGGCACTGACACCCAAATCATACTTGCGGGCAATCGTCCGTGACCCGACTGGTTCGGCAGAGATAATGTAGTCCTGAACGATGGCCTGCAGTATTTTTTTCTTTCGGTCATCCAACTCCATATGCTCTCACCTCTGCTCATTTGACTTATGTTGGCACTCTAGTATTTGGAGTGCTAACAACTGTATACAAGATAGCATGATTATATCGATTTGTCAATGATTTTACGCCAAAAAATCGCACTTTAGTCAAAAAGTCAAAAATTTATTTTCCATGATTATTTAATATCCTTTTTAAAGGTGTATTTTCCAATTGTTGTTCTGCCAGACGCACCTTGACATCCTGCCGTATTCTCGGCAGCTGCGCATATAATTGTTGGCCCGGACAGTCCGTGCTGTTCAGATCCCGATGGCCGATAATGGTCGTAACACCTGGTTCAATGTGATAGTACTGGCATAACCAGGTCAGCAGCGTTTCCAGGGACTGTATCTGTGCCGCTGTTGGCTTTTCTGTATCAAAATTACCGGTCACGTTAATGCCGACAGTGTGCTCATTTTCTCCATAGGCATGAGCACCGACAGTCTGGACAGGCCGCCCCCGTTCAATCGTTCCGTCTTTGCGGATGACGTAATGATAGCCAATGCCAGCCCATCCATTGGCAAGATGGGCTGCATGAATGGCAGCTGCTGTCGTATCGCCTGCCGGTATGCCGACGTGGTGAATGACGATCATGTCGGTCTTTTGCCGTTCCTTCAGCGGCTCTGTAAACGTAAATGTTGTTTCCACGACGGGAAAGGGTTCTTTCGGCACCGCCGCAGCAGATATTTTTTCTGCCCTTTCTGTCGGTTCTTCCGCCATGGACGTATCAGCTGCCGTTACCGGTGCCGCCATGGCAATAATAGCAAAAACACACACGAAGGCAACAGCTGCACACCTATTCCGATTCATCTTCATTATGTATCCCTTCTTCTTTTTCGTCTGACGGCCTTTTATCCTGGCCGTCTATACAGCTAAAAACACGATAGATGATACCCTCTCCGATATCACCTATCGTGTTTTATATTCCGTCATATACAGTTAAGCAAGAATTTCCTCCTTCTTTTTCAATATAGCTTCAATGGCTGCACAGGCCGGGCAGTCACAGAACAAGGCTCCCTCTGCTTTGATCTGTTTGGCATGAGCTGCTACCTTTTTCGCTGTATCAGCGCCAAAAATCTTAGTACCCATATCAGACTGAGCCAGGGCTATGAGTTCATCAATCGTACAAATATCCTGTTCCAGCGCGGATATATACGTTTTTGTGGCCTTTGCTTCATCTGCTGTTCCTACAGCATTCAGCCATGTTTGTGCATCTTTTTTGGATGTATCGCTGGCCGACGGAGCCTTCATCAGGTCTTTTGTTTTTTCTACTACAAAATCCAATACGTTTTTATCCATTGCAGAACCACTCCTTTTTTGCATTTCTAACTATACTATACCACAACAGAATACAACTTCAACCAACGGGATGATGATTTCGCATCTGCTGAGCCGTACGGGCAAAACAGGCACTATCCATCCCGCTGCACGATATACTGCAGCAAGGCCTGGCAGCCCAGGTCGACATCGGCATAGGTCTGGTCGAAGTTTCCCGTATACCACGGATCGGCTACATCCCGCTGCAGGCCGGCAAATTCCAGCAGCCTGTGTACTTTGTGGGCGCCACTACTGCCGCAGAGGCGGCGTAATGCTTCATAACTTTCCTGATCAAACACAATAAGATAGGCATACTCATCATATACAATTTCCTGTACCGGAATATCTGGCTGTATTATACCTGGCACCCACCTTTGGCCGTTATGGGCAGATGCAAGGAAAACCCCGTCAGTTCGCTCTATGACTGCAGAAGCAGTACCAATACAGCCTTTCCTGCCTGTTCCCGCCAGAAGCGCATTCATTACGAATTCTGCCAGTACAGCCCGATAGGGAGAGCCGTAACAAATAAAGCATACTCTGTACATTATATGTACCCCTTCCTCTGTATCATCTTCCTTTCCTATTGTAAATGATGCACATGCGCAACCTCTGATGCCTATGATATACTAGATAGTGGTAAAAGAAAAGTACGCACAAATTTATTACTTAGTCACCTTTGGGTAACCATTGCCCAAGGCAGCGCAGTTTTGTCTGCTGACGAAGAAAAAGGAGCATCTTATGCTTACGAAACATGAATTACCTGAATGTCCTGTAGCTACAACTGTCCAGATTCTGGGCAGTAAGTGGAAACTGTTAATTTTACGAAATCTATTTCAGCGTTCCTGGCGATTTAACGAATTAAAATATTCTTTGCCTGGCATCAGCCAGAAAGTATTGACCGACAGCCTGCGTTCTCTGGAACAAGATGGCATTGTTGCCCGTACTGTCTTTCCGGAAGTGCCGCCGCATGTAGAGTACTCTCTCACCGAATTGGGGCAGTCCATGGGTCCCATCATCAAAGCCATGGAAGATTGGGGTACATACTATAAAACGCAGCTGTAGTCTCAGCAACGGCTGCTGCCGAATCTATGTCTTCTGTAAATACTGCAGCAAAGCCCGGCAGCCCAGGTCGACATCGGCATAGGTCTGATCGAACTTTCCCGTATACCACGGATCGGCTACATCGCGCTGCAGGCCGGCAAATTCCAGCAGCCTATGTACTTTATGGTCCGGATCACCTCCGCAGATGCGGCGAATTTCCCGGTCATTTTCGTCATCAAAGCCGATGAGGTAGT
>NZ_CATWFF010000066.1 GCF_958350005.1 uncultured Megasphaera sp.
CCAATATACAAATACTAAGCAGGAGCATCATGCCGGACAGGCCTCAGGAATTCACAAGCTGCCGTGCCAGCTGCCGCATTGAAAAGGAACCGCAATACTTGACAAAGATTCCCAAATCAGCTCCTCTTTTTATTCTTCCCCCAGAAGATTCAGTATTTCCTGTTTTCGGCTTAGTTCTGCCAGGGCATGGGCATTTACAGAGAAAGCCAGGGATGCGCGGTAGATTTTGGCAACAGCTTCCAGCGTTTCCAGGCGGTATAAGGCTTCATGCAGATCCTTACCCAGGGCAAGGGCTCCGTGACGTTCCATGAGAAGGACATTCGCCTTCTTCGCGTATTCGGCACAGGCCCTGGCCAGTTCCATACTGCCCGGCGCTTCATAGGGCACAACGGGGACGGTATCGCCTAACACCATGGCCCCTTCCGTTACAATTCGGCTGGGAAAGGGCAGTCCTGCTACCGTAACGGCTGTCGCTACAATCGGGTGGGCATGCATAATAGCCTGCACATCAGGACGGGCTTTGTAAATCTCCAGATGCATGTTCGTTTCTGACGAAGGTTTGCGGGACCCTTTTACCACATTTCCCTCTGCATCGAGGACCAGCAGCTGCGAAGGCTTCAGTTCTCCCTTCGGCATTCCTGACGGCGTAATGACGATCGTTCCGTCGGGACGGCGAAAGCTGATATTGCCGTCACAGGCGACGACCAGATTGGCGTCTTTCATATGACGGCCAACGGTACACAGTGTTTTTTTTGTATCCATTCTATTCACTCCTTTTTATAACGCAGTAAAGAGTTTATGTTGATTGCGTTCTCTGCTCTTCCCCGGAAATACGGCAGGCCTCTCCATAGGACAGTACTGCCGCCGGAAACGGCATTGACTGGATGATTTCCCGGGCCAGTTTCGCCGTGTCTTCCGTCGTGCGGATAAAGCCAATGCCCTTTTTTCCATCCAGCGCAGTCACAACGCCGACATACTCACAGCCTTCAAAAATCCTGGTGACGAAGGTCATTTCTTTCGGCGGAATCTGGAAATATACCCACGTCGGATCAAGCATGATGCTGTATCTCCCGGCGCATCATGGAAAAGGGTTCCAGCCGTTCCGGCACGGCAATGCCTACCAGCTGCTGGGCATGACGGGCTGCATCCAGACTGTTTCCGTCTTCGTCGATAAGAGAAGAAAGTGCCAGGCGCACCAGATGGCCTTTAGGCTGCAGAAATTCTACAGTCTGGCCCAGCTTAAAATGATTTCGCTGTTCAATCCAGGCAATTCCTTTTTCAGCATCGTAAGAACGGACAATGCCAATGAATTCATGGGTCTGGGTATTGCTGGAATGGCTGTATACCTGGTCGGCCTCGGTCGGACGGGATACGGAAAATCCTCTGGTATAGGGGCGATGGGAAATCTTTTCCAGTTCTTCCACCCATTCCGGAAGGACCGTAAAGTGAGCCGGATCGGCTTCATAGGCATCCATGGCCTGACGGTATACTTTGACCACAGTGGCAACGTAATGGGCACTCTTCATGCGTCCTTCAATTTTCAGACTGGAAAGGCCGGCTTCATACAGATCCGGCAAATACGGCAGAAGACAGAGGTCTTTCGAGTTGAAAATATACGTCCCCCGTTCATCTTCGACGACTGGGAAATACTGACCTGGCCGCTTTTCTTCTACGACGTTGTATTTAAACCGACAGCATTGTACACATTGCCCCCGGTTGGAATCCCGATTTTCCGTAAAATAGTTGCTCAGCAGACAGCGGCCGGAATAGGAAATGCACATGGCGCCATGGACGAAGCCTTCCAGCTCAATGGGAACGTGGTCATGAATATAGCGAATGTCCTTCAAGCTGACTTCCCGGGCCATGACGACGCGGGAAGCTCCGTTATCCTTCCAGAATTTGGCCGTAGCCCAGTTGGTGACATTGGCCTGCGTGGAAATATGGATGGGCAGGTTGGGAGCGACCTCGCGGGCAATGCTGAAAATCCCCGGATCGGCAATCAAAACGGCATCGGCGTGGATATCCTGCAAATACGTGAGATAGTCAGGAAGCGAGACCAGATCGCCATTGTGGGGGAAAATATTCACAGTTACATAGACTTTTTTGCCTCGTTCATGGGCATAAGTGACGGCTTCTTTCAGCTCTTCCCGCGAGAAATTATCACTAAATGCCCGCAGGCCAAAGGATTTGCCGCCTAAATATACGGCGTCAGCACCGTATAACAGGGCCAGTTTTAATTTGTCCATATTGCCGGCCGGAGCCAGCAGTTCCATTTTCTGCAATGTCTTCTATCCTTTCCAACGAGAGACGGTCATGCCGTCGCCATTTTCAAAAAATACCGTATCAAAGCGGCGCGTGTCGCCAAGGAGTGTCAAAAATTCATGGAGCCTGCCTACGGCAGTGCGATGTTTATGCGGAACTGTCCCTTCAATGTAGAGCATATCATGATAGCGAATGTTATCGGCTGCAATGACTGCCTGCGGAGCTAACTGGGGCAGCAGCTTCTTCAGCTGCCGGGAATACTGCCCTTTCGGCCCGTCGAGAAAGACGAAATCCCACGGACCTGACAGGGTATCCAGCAAGGCCGTCCCATCGCCCTGCAGCTGCCGAATCATGGAACGGAAAGGAGTCATGCCGATAAAACGGCGGGCTGCTGCCACCCTGTCAGGATCGAGTTCAATCGTCGTAATCTGACTGTCCGCATCCAGGCAGGAAGCCATTTGCAGCGTCGAATAGCCAATGGCCGTCCCGATTTCCAGAACCCGTTCAGGCCGGGCAGACTGAATCAATCCGCGAAACAGGGGCAATTCTGCATCCCGCAGAATGGGAACAGCATATGCATCGGCGTAGGCTTTCATCATCTGCCACACTTCGTTCATGTCCGTCATGGCATGTGTTCCTCTACGTTTTTCATATGATCTTCATAGGTAACGGCAAAATAATTATGGCCATCTCCATCGGCGACAAAGTACAGATACGACGTTTCCGGCGCCTCTAATACGGCATTCATGCATTCCATGCCGGGATTGCCGATAGCACCAGGAGGCAGTCCTTCATACATATAAGTGTTATACGGCGAATCATACTGCGTTTCCGCAATGCTGTATGCCGCTTTATGAGACCCCATGGCATAGGAAATGCTGGCATCAGACTGCAGTTTCATATGCTGCTGCAGGCGGTTGAGAAAGACCGATGCAATGAGGGGCCGGTCCTGTTCATATTTGGCTTCTTTTTCCACCAGCGAAGCCAAGGTGACGAACTGGTAAATAGACAAATTTCTGGCAGCAATTTGCGAGCGCATGTCAGCTGTTACATGATCGTCAAAATTCTTCAGCATCATCTGGACAATATCATCGGCTGTGGCATCGGCAGCAACGAAATAGGTGTCAGGAAACAAAAATCCTTCTGTAGGAAAGGTTACTGCCCGATTTCCCTTCATGTACGGATACAGATGGGCGTCAGACCGGGCCGCCGTGAGAAACTCTTCTTCCGGGATGGTTCCCAGCTGGGCCACGGCTTTGGCAATCTGCCAGACCGTATACCCTTCGGGAATGACCAGCCGCGCCGCTTCCGATTTGCCGCTGGCCAGTTTGTCCAGTATGTCCCTGGTGCTCATAGACGTGCTGATCAGGTATTCCCCTTCTTTGAGCTGACCAGCCTTTCCAGAGGCAGTAGCGGCCAGGCGAAACCACAGGGTACTGGAAATATACCCCTGCTGATACAGTGCGTCTGCCGTATCCGTCGCAGACATGGCGCTGCGGATATGGACAAATCCGCTCCGCGCAGGCAGAAGCGGATTGGTTCCTATATAGCCGAATACGACGGCAGCAAACACAAAAAGCACGCAAATAACAGCTCCTGCCGCCCATTGTTTCCAATGTCGGCAACAAGCTGTTGGTCTGCGTGTCTGTTCTTCTTTTTTCTCTGGTGACGGTGTAGTATTTGTATTCATGAACCTATTATACTCCATTGCCGCCTTCTTGCCAACGGATGAAGCAGGTCTCAGTTCTGAAAACTGCTGTTTCCGTTAATCATCCCAGTCGTCGTGATCACGCCAGTCATCACGATCTCAATCCCGATGTTTCCGGGGCGGTGCAAACAGTTCTTTCAGCGTATCCTGGGAAATGCCTGTCCGTTCCGGCAGGGACTGCATAAACCGTTTCCGGTCCTGTGCCTGTTTTTCATGGAATCGCTTCAGCGCTTTGTTCAGCTTCAGGGCCTGCTGTTCTGAAATTTTTCCGTCCCGTACCATATCCTGCAGGCGATAGGAATAGTCTCTATAGTGAGCCTGCTCCATGGCAACAGGTCTTGGCGGACGAATATCAGCGGCCGATACCTGTGCATTGGGGACGGCTGTAATCAGCATGGCTGCTGCACCGGTAAAAGCCAGGGCAATTATTTTTTTACGTAATGTAGTCGTTACTTGTGTCATATGTCTTCACTCCTCTTCTGTTGATACGTATAGTATACAAGGGTACTGTTACGATCGTGTCACAGCGCCGTCACAATACTCGTACAGTCGAAGAAAGGACATATATAACTGCGCAGAGGTCCCGGCAGGACGCGGCTGCATCATGCCGGGACCTCTTCCAGGCCTGTATCTTTCTTATTTCTGGTGATCTGTTATATCCGTTACGGTATATCCGGCATTGACGACGGCTTTGAACAGTACATCCCGGTCTACTGTATCATCGGCCCATACGCGGGCAATTCCCTTGCCCAGGTTCACTGAAACTTTATGAACGCCCTGAATGGCTTTTAAGGCCTTTTCAACATGTTCTGCACAGTTCTGGCAGACCATGCCCGTAATATATACATACAGTTCCGTTCCTTCTGCATCATTTCCAAATAATTTGCTGAAAAATCCCATTTACAGGCACTCCTCTCTACATATAGAATATAACTTTCATATTCATTATATCGAGTATGTTCGCACCATGCAAGTCTTACCAGTTTCCTTTTTTATTCCAGAACGAGCGGCGGCACATGACCAGCAAGGTAAACATTTCCAGCCGGCCCAGCAGCATGGACACGCACAGGATGGTCTTGGAAAAATCGGAAAGGCCGGCATAGGTACAGGTGGCGCCAGTAATGCCAAAGGCCGGGCCAATACAGCCCATGGTGCTCACACTGATGCCGATGGCGTCAAACATGCCGATGCCGTCCCACGTAAGGAGCAGTGCCCACAGGACAATAAGGGCGATATACAGGAAAAAGAACTGGTATGCCCGTATGACTGCATCACTGCCGATACGGGAGCCATTCATCTGCAGTCCCTGCACGGCCTGGGGATGAACTTTCTGCGTAATAGTGTGCACCAGAGCGCGGATCAGCAGGACCAGCCGCGAAATTTTTATGCCTGCTGCTACCGATCCGGCACAGCCGCCGCTTATCATGAGCAGTAAGAGAATGCCCTTGGAAAAAGGCGGCCATTGATCGTAATCTGCCGATACCAGACCTGTCGTGGCAATGGAAGCGGTCTGAAAGGAAGCGTAGCGCAGAGCACTGCTCCAGGTTTCTCCCCGCTGCCAGCAGAGATTCAGGCCAATAGCCGTCATGGCCAGTACCAAAATGAGGATATACGCTTTAAATTCCGTATTATGCCGCAGGACGCCCGGTCCTTTTCGGTAGACCTGATAATAGAGTCCGAAATTCCCGCCTACGAGAATCATGAAAACCGTCATCCATCCTTCAATCCAGGGACTGGAAAAGTAAGCAGCACTGCGGTTGTACGTAGAAAAACCACCGGCAGAAATGGTCGACAAGGCATGATTGACAGCGCTGATGCCGTCCATGCCGCACAGCAGGAACACGACCAGGGCGATGACGGTAAATGCAGAATACATGCGGAACAGAACGTGAATCATATCCTGAAACCGGGGCAGAATCCGTTCCCGTGAAGGGCCGGCAGCTTCGGCATTATACATGGCAACCGTCGACTGGCCGGCTTCGGGAAGAAGGGCAATAAAGATGACGACAATGCCAAGTCCTCCCAGCCAGTGGGTCATGCTGCGCCATAACAGGATACTTTGCGGCAGCGCCTCAATATCTTCGATGACCGTGGCGCCTGTGCCGGTAAAACCGGATATGCTTTCAAAAATACCGTCCAGCAGGCCTAAATACCCGCCCAGTACATACGGAAGCATTCCTAAAAAGGTAGCTAAAAACCAGCCTAAGCCGGTAATGGCAATGCCTTCCCGCGTCGTAAGAGCCTTGTGAGGAAGGCGGCCGGAATGCATGCATATCCTCCCGGCCGCCGCTGCAGCCAGGGCAGAAAAGAGCAGCGCTGCCCAGCTGGATTCACGAAGCCACAAGGCCATGCCGAACGGTATGAGAAAGACAGCGGCCTGAATATATGCTATTTTTCCCAGAAAACGATAAATAACCTGAAACTCCATGAATCTCCTATGATATCCTGCATCCTGATACGAATACGCTCACCTTACCAGCTCTGTCGATGCCAGAAGGTCGGCATGAACAGGGCCAGAATGGGAAATATTTCCAGCCGGCCCATCAGCATGGACAGGCAGACGACCATCTTGCTGAATGACGGCATGTCTGCATAGGTACAGGTGGCCCCAAACAGGCCAAAGCCTGGCCCGCAGTTTCCCATGGTCGTAATGCTGACTGCCAGGGCATCAAACACGGGCAGCCCGTCTGCTGCCAGCAGCAGCGTCCACAGGACATCCAGCCCCAGATAGACCAGAAAAAAGCGGGCTACGCCGGACAATACTTCTTCCGGCATTTCTTCCCCATTGGAACGGATGCGGACGACCATGGAGGGATGCAGCTTCTGCAGGATTCGGGCATATATGGTTTTGCAGAGCAGCATGAGCCGCGTGACCTTCAGTCCCCCTGTCGTGGAGCCGGCACAGCCGCCGAGAAACATGAGCAGAAGGAGAATGAGTTTGGAAAAGGACGGCCATTGATCAAAATCGCTGGACACAAAGCCTGTAGACGAGGAAATGGAGGCTGCCTGAAACAGAGCCTGCCGAAAGGCTTCTGTTCCGTCCCATCCCAGGGTCAGTATAATATTAATGGTCATCAGCGCCGTTGCCAGAAACACGATGCCTACATAGGTGCGGAACTCCGTATCGCGCAGAATAATATGGGGCCCCCGCTTCCAGGCAGCTACATACATGCCGAAATTGGCACTGGACAGAATCATGAAAAAAGTCAGGCACCCTTCTAATACAGGGCTGTTGAAATAGGCAACGCTCGTATTATACGGCGAAAATCCCCCGGTCGGGATAGTCGAAAGGGCATGTTCCAGGGCAATGATAAACTCAAGGCCGCAGGCCATACATACCAGCGTAGCTGCTGCCGTAAAGGAAATATAGACACAGAACAGAGCCTTGGCCATTTCCTTGATGCGCGGCACGCGCCGGCTTGATGTGGGACCGGTGCTTTCGGCATTAAACATATGTACCGTCCCGCGGCCCAGCTGGGGAAACAGGGCAATAAAAATGACGATAATCCCAAGACCGCCAAACCAGTGCGTCAAAGAACGCCACAGGCTCAGGCTGCGGGGAATGACATCCAGATCAGGAATGACCGTGGCGCCTGTGCCGGACAGGCCGGAAATGCTTTCAAACAAGCCGTCCAGAACAGATACGTGTCCGCTCAGCACATAGGGAATCATGCTGAGAACAGCAAACAGCATCCACCCCAGACCGGTAATGGCAACACCTTCCCGGTTGGTCAGCTCTTCTTCAGGTACGGCGCCGTGCATCATGCAAAGTTTACCGACTGCAGCACACAGGACAATGGAGAGGAAAAACATAAAGGTCATCGATTCTCCGTACCATGCACCGGCAGCAAGGGGAATGAGCATGCCAAACCCACAGGCCCAGGCCAGGCGGCCGAGGATATATAATACCAGTAACAGATTCATGACAAGGTGCCTCCTACCATCGCCGCCGTATATACTGCACCGTCGTCTGCAGCACAATAAACAGAGAAAAGATTTCGATTCTTCCTAAAATCATGAGTAATGAACAGTACCATTTGGCCCATGCCGGCAGCAGGGATATGTCGGTTATGCCAAACAGCGGAATCGTCCCGCCGGCACTGGACAGACAGCCAATGGCGATCCCCATGGCCTGCAGCGGCGTGACGCCAGTCAGGGAAATAATGACGGACGACACGAAAAATACGGCCATAAACAGGAAGAAATAACTGAGCACGCGGCTGATAATTTTCATTTCCACCGGCATACCGTCTATTTTTACGCGAATGACCATATGGGGATGCAAGGTGCGGCGCATTTCCTGTTTGGCAATTTTGAACAGCACAATACCGCGCATAATGCGCAGTCCCCCTGTAGCCGAACCAATGCAGCCGCCAAGAAAGACCAGGATAAACAAGATAAACTGATCAAACTCCGGCCACCTGGCAGCGTCTGCAGAAAAGAAACCGCTCGTGCTGCTGAAGGACAGGACCTGAAAAAAGCCAAAACGCAGACTGTGCACCCAGTCATAGATCCCCATGCGCCACAGATGAAAGGACACGAGCAGGCCTGCTCCGGCCAGCAGGGCAAAAAATACGCGAAGTTCCATGTCTGAAACCAAATCACGTATCTGTTTTCGTTCCAGACACTTCCAGTACAGGAGAAAGTTGCCGCTGGCCAGGATCATGGAAACGGCGCCGGCTGCTTCCAGAGCCGGATTCTCATACCGGATAAAGTCGAAAGCCCTGTCGCCGCCGCTGGTGGAAACGGTCATGCACGCCTTAAGCCAGGCATCCAGCGGTGCCAGGCCGGCAAGACTATAGGCCATTACGGAAAGGATCGTAATGGCTATGTATATTTTTCCTGTTTTCCAGGCAGCCCCTTCCATTCGGCCAATAACCGGACTGAAGCGGACGCGCTGATGGGCCGAAAGGGTCAGGCCAAAACAGCCGCTGACCTGGGGAATAATCGTTACCAGGAGCAGAATAAAGTTCAGCCCGCCCAGCCATTCCATGAAGCTGTGCCATACCAGGAGCGACGCCGGCAGGGCCGGAGCCAGCGGGGACAGGCTGGAAATGCCCGTCGTCGTATAGGCAGCAGCACTTTCAAAGAATGCGTCAGTCAGCGAATACCTTCCTGAGGCGGCATAGGGAATCATGCCGACCACACAGAGCATTCCCCACAGGAGGACCAGATACCAGGCACCTTCTACGACGTCGAGCCGATGGTACCGCTGCCGGCCGGCATAGATCAGCACCAGCCCTGCCCCGATGGCACTGACGGCAGCGGAGCCAAACCAGTGCCACCCCGGCTCGCCTGACCAGAGCACGTACAGCAGAGGAATCAGTAAGGCCAGTCCATTCAGCAGGGCCATGCGGCCTAATAAGAACAATACTACATTCTTTTTCATGTTATTCCCTGCCTTTAAAATAGTTCATAACATGTTTGGAATGGGACGTTTGGATAAATAAAATAACCTGATCGCCTGCCTGCAGAATCGACTGGCCGTTGGGAATAACGGCATCGCCGCCGCGGACATAGGCGCAGACCAGACATTCTCTGGGCAGGCGCACATCCATAAGCCGCCTGCCCACAACGGGAGCCCCTTCCTGGACGATAACTTCCACCGCTTCGGCCTTGGCCCCTTCCAGCAGCGACACCGATACGACGCCGCCGCGCCGTGCAAAGGCCAGCACTTCGCTTGCCGACAGGAGCCGCGTAGACAGGACAATATCGACGCCTACTTTTTCCATCAAGTCGCCGTATTCAATTCGTGATACGCGGACAATGGTCTTTTTCGCCCCTAAATGTTTGGCAATAAGGGCCAGCATCAAATTAAGGCGGTCATCATCGGTCAGGCAGATAACGACATCGGCGTCGGAAATTCCTTCCTGTTCCAGCAGGTCCAGATCGGTCCCGTCTCCGCAAATAGCCAGGCCGTTATCCAGCTTTTCAGCCACCATCAGACACCGTTCCCGATCCTTGTCGACGATCTTGACCCGTACATCCTGCTGATCCAGCATGGGAGCCAAAAAGCGTCCCGTCCGGCCGGCTCCGATAATGAGAACCCGTTCGACTTTTTTTATCTCACTCTGCACGACATTGGCACTGAACGCTTCAATGGCCTGAGGGTCGCCAATAAAGTAGGCATTATCGTGAGGCAGAAACCGGTCATCGCCATGGGGAATAATCATGCGATGGTCCCGGAAAATCATGCCGGCTAAAATCGAAGGAGGAATATTCATATTTTTCAGCGGCGTATTGGCCAGCGGCGAATGACGTTCTATTTTCGTTTCAAATAAACGGACCTTGCCATTGGCAAAGTCTTCCACGTTTAACGCTGCCGGCGTCATGAGGATGCGGTTAATTTCGCGGGCCGTAATCAGCTCCGGATTCAGCATGAGATCAATGTCAAAGTTGGCTTTCAAATAATCTTTGGCTTCAGAAATAAACTGCATATCCCGAATCCGGGCTGCCGTATAGGTAATGCCGTGTTTTTTGGCCAAAATGCAGGCTACCATGTTGACTTCATCTACAGCCGTTGCAGCTACGAGAATATCGGCACCGCGAATATCCGGGTCATTCATCGTAATCGGACTGGCACCATTGGCCAGTATAGTCAGTACATCCAGTGTGTTTTTGACAATTTCCAGACGTCCTTCATCATGATCTACCACGACAACATCAAATTGTTCATTCGAGAGGAGTTCGGCAATACTGTAGCCAAATTTTCCGGCCCCTACAATAACAATACGCAATACCATCACCTCGTATGCACATATA
>NZ_CATWFF010000067.1 GCF_958350005.1 uncultured Megasphaera sp.
ATTATCATATATTTTTGATACATCTTTTAAATCAATCATGGGAACCCTCTTTTCCATACAATCAGCGGACAGACTGTCCGTCTTCTTTTCTGGTCAAACGCTTTTTGATGCGTTCCTTGTCTTCCAGAACGCGCAGGGCCAGATAGGCATTGCGCAGTGACTGGCGGCGCAGATGATGGAGCCGCGCCTTAATGACCGGTGCAATAGAACCCCGTTTCAGCTTGGTCCGCACATCGGCTACAATATCAGCAGCCGAAATAGATTCTACAGTTCCACACAGCCTTTCCCCAATAAGGCGGATAAAACTGTCAATTTTGGGATCATAGGAAATCGCCGTAACAGGAACTTCCATCAGGGACGCAAAAATAAGGGCATGGAGCCGGTTGGCAATGACGACGTCCATGCAGCCCATAAGGGCCATGAATTCCTCCGTATCGTAAGACCTGCGCAGTACGACAGCTTTCGATTTCATGAGCGACGCAATTTCTTCGCCGGCTGTAACGTCTGCCGGGTACTGCATGGGGATGAAAATGATGCGGGCCCCTTCTTCGTTCTGCAGGATATCTGCCGCTTCGGCAATGGCCTGTTTATACGACGTCAGGCCCTGCCAGTTCCGAACGGCAATGCCGATGTGTTTCTGCGTATCTGAAATGCCGGCTTCCTTCAGCAGTTCCCGTCCCAGACGGTCATCTCCCGGATGCATAGACAATACGGCATCGGCCGTTACGTGTACAGGCGGCTTCGTCACGCCCAGGGACGCCAGCTCTGCTTTCGATTCGGCATCGCGGACGCCAATAACGGCCACCTTCTGCAGTACATTCCGCACAGCCCGTCTCGCCTGCTCTCCCCGTACAGGGCCAATTCCCTGGGCATACAGCATGACCGGTTTATGGAAAAACATGGCAATGCGCATAATGCTCAGATAGTAATAGAGACTGCGGGAGCTTGTCACATTCTGGAGCAAGCTCCCGCCGCCGCTGATAAGAATATCACAGCGGCGAATAGCCGCTGCGATAGCAAAGAAATTCAGTCGATATACAGTTTTGACTCGATGGTGTTTCTGCGTCATTTTGCAGTTGCCGGTAATAACGGTAATGTCCACATCGGGAATGCTGTCCCGCAATGAGCCGACAATAGCTGCCAGCATCGCTTCATCACCGGCATTGGCAAAGCCATAATACCCGGAAATAACGACCTTAATCACGACCGTTCACCTGCTTTCCCAGCCAGGCGGTCACATAGTTCAGCACAGCCAGGACCACAATGCCGGCGCAGCCAAGGATAATCCCCATGGCCAGGCCATCAATGCCGCGTACCAGGGACATGAGGAAAGGCGTCCGAATATGAGCAAACGTTTCTACCATGGAACCGATGCCGATGGACGCCGCCAGAACCAGGAAGAAATGCAGGAGCTGCGGCCATTTCCGATACAGCGCTGCTACCATGAGGAAAAAGGCGGGATGACCGACGAGAAATTCCTTTTCCCGCGGCCGGGCATACATGACCGTTTCCAGGAAACGGCGCAGGGCCACTTCAAATCCCGGAACAGGCACGCCTGCCGTATGGCCGCTGCGACCGACAAAGATAAAGGCAACAAATCCCAGGAATCCCAGGAGGAGCAGTGTTCCCATCTTGATGGGAATATTTAAAAACGATTTGACAAACGACGTGAACTCCTGCGGCGACGCAATAGTCTGTCCCCACAGGGGAAAACGCTGTAAATAGCCAATAGCCACCAGTATAAGGGGCAGCACAAAGGTCAGTTTGACGCCGCGGTAAAAATCAAATTCCATGAGGAAGCGAATGTTTCCCAGCATGGCTGCAATATACAACCCGCCAATCAGGGAAACAGCAAAGGCGCAGACCAGACCAATGGTCCCGTCCCGTACGACTGCGGCATAGCCCAGCCGTTTCTGCAGACCTTTTTTCTTCCAGTAATCGAGCAGCAGCAGCATAGCTGCCGTAGGTGCCAGTACAGCACAGCCAATAGCCATAACCTGCAGGAATAAGGCTCCTTTGGCAATCAAGGCGCCGCCGGCTCCAACGATAACAGCCAATACCAGAAGGATGCGGTTGATCCGTTCAGGCAGAGGAAGAAGCAGATTCAGGACAAATAAAAATCCGCAGGCAGCAGCGGCTGCGGTCACAGCCAGGAGCAGCCGGTTCGGGTAATAGGCTTCCATTACCGAAGCCCGGCCCAGCGTATAGCCGCGGTCTTTCAATTTCTGCGACGTCATGGCTACGTAGGACAAATTCGTTTCCGTTAAATTCATCCCGTGGAGCGGCTTTTTATACAGGGCAAATAAATTGACCCGCGCATTTCGTTCCAAATCGCTGATATAATACCGCATGGAAGCTTCTTCTGGCGTAATCTTTTCCAGTTCTTCCTTGGCCATGGCATATACGCGGACCGTATCATAATCGAGGAGTCCTGCCAGGTCATACATGCCGTCCTGCTGATTATACTGCAGCTGATTGACGGCTTCAATCATGTAAAAAGGCAGGTGACGCTGCTTCATCTGATCTGCCGTAAATTCCAGCATGGTCTTGCGTTCGCCGGCAACGGGAGAATACCCCAGAACTTCCTTCCCTACAAACATGATGCCTGACGCATTGGGAATGGCGTCGGCACGCTGGAAGAAATGAGCTACCTGTTCCCGGCTCGGATCACTGTAGTTGGAAGGACGCAAAATCACGTGAAAGCCATGAGCGGCAATCTGTTTGGCATCAGCTGACAAAATGCCCAGATTAACTTCTCCCAGTGCAGGCATAACACCGCGAATGCCTAAAATGCGGTACTGCGAATTTGCCAGGCGGGCAACATTCTGAGCACCCAGGCGAACTTTCAGATCCGCAGCTACTTCATCAAAATAAGCGTCCTGCTGCTGAAGGGGCTTGCCAATTAAATAGTAATCATAGGTCAGATCTTCGATCTGAAATTGCCGGTAATAGAGCTGAGACCCCAGCCGCGTAATCAGGGAAAATTCGCCGCGCTGTGTCAGCTTATTCAGCGTCGTGTCATAGATCGTAAAGCTCGTAACTCCGGCCTGACGGCATTTCTCCATTGCCGTATCCAGATCATACCCGTCATTGCGCGCCATCGTGACAACGGCATCATAATCCATGGCCTGTTCAATCGTCATGGACCGTTCTTCTACATCATGCCGCTGAACGCACAGGTACACGGCACACAGCAGCCCAATACATACGGCAGCTATCATGGCCATTTTGCTCATGCTCTGTTTTACCATTATTTCCACACCTTATCTATGAATTAGTAACTCGTCCGTGGATTGTCAGGACATTGTCTTGCATAGTCACGCGATCCGGCACCATGCCGAGGGGAAATTTCTGAAAATCATAGATTTCAGCCTTCCCCATCCGGTTGCTCGTATATTTCATGCCCATACTTTCGACGGAAATATCGTCCGGTATAAAGAGCAGCTTGCTGCCCTGCATGCCAAAGCGCCCCTGCACGGTCGCATGGGCAGGAAGGATGCCGCCGACTTTCGCCGTTCCCGTTACGACGACCACATCGCCTTGAAAGGCAATATCCACATCAGACAGATCGCTCATCTTGTGCATCAGAAAGCGGCGAAGTTCTTCGCTGCTGACTGATGCGGTCATCTCACCGCTGCCGGCACGGGTCACAGTCAGGCGCTGATCCAGTACGACTGCTGCCGGATCAAACCGGACGTCCTGCAGGGTACAGTCCAGGGAATCAAACAGCAAGTCCCCTACGCGGAACGAACGGCTGTGAATGCGGACAGCGTCAATCTCGCCTAGCAAACACTTTGCCCCCGGCGACGCAGTGACTTCGATATCATCCATATTCAAATCCATCTTTTCAGACAGCGTATAGTACAGCCCCGTTTTAACAAGCTGCGGCGCATAGGCATTGGCCCCGGTCAGCAACGCTGCGAGAACCACGAAGAGTAAAATAATTTTTTTCATTTAAACTTCCTGTCTGGCTAATCGCTTATTTTTTTCCTGCTGTAAATATCCTTCAATAAAGATATCCAGATCGCCGTCCATGACAGCCTGAATATTGCTGGTTTCCACACCGGTACGATGATCTTTTACCAGATTATACGGGTGGAAGACGTACGACCGGATCTGGCTGCCCCATTCAATTGCCTGATGGACGCCGCCGATTTCGGCTTTCAGCTTTTCCTGCTTTTCCCGTTCCAGTTCAAACAGTTTCGCCCGCAAATATTTCATGCACATTTCTTTGTTCTGCAGCTGCGACCGTTCATTCTGACACTGAACGACAATGCCCGTCGGAATGTGGGTCATGCGGACAGCCGAGCTGGTCTTGTTGACATGCTGACCGCCGGCACCGCTGGCGCGGAAATAATCGACGCGCACATCGTCCATATTGATTTGAACATCTACGTCATCCGGAAGTTCCGGCATGACATCGACAGCCGTAAACGACGTATGCCGCCGGGCATTCGCATCAAACGGCGAGATACGGACTAAACGGTGTACGCCCTTTTCCGACTTCAGGTAGCCATAGGCATACTCGCCTTCAATAGTAAAGGTCGCACTTTTTACGCCTGCTTCATCACCGGGCTGCAAATCCATTAACGTAATGCCATATCCATTCCGTTCGGCCCAGCGCGTATACATGCGGATCAGCATCTGTGCCCAGTCCTGCGCTTCTGTGCCGCCTGCACCGGCATGGAAGGTAATAATGGCATTGCAAATGTCATATTTATCGGACAACAGCAGCAGAATTTCCCGCTTTTCTACTTCTTTCACCAGTTCATCATACTGTTTTTCAATTTCACCGGCTAAGCCGGCATCTTTTTCTTCCATAGCCAGATCCAGATAGTCCCGCAAATCCTGAACGCGCTGCACCAGCTCTGCATGGCCTTCTACTTCTGTTTTCAGCCGCGTCGCTTCCTGGGAAATGGCCCGGGCTTTATCGGGATCATTCCAGAAATCAGGATCGCTCATCTGCATATCCAGATCCATAATACGTTCTTCTTTTTTAGGTAAGCTAAAGTGAATCCCCGATTTCTTGTATTCTGTTCTGTAAATCTTCCAACGGTTTTCGGAGTTCTTCTAGTAACACAAGTTTCACCATCTTTCCAAAATTCATACCTTGCTGTGCCGCAGCGGCGCACAGCATATCTTAGTGTTTCTGTTCATCCTTACGGATGTCTTCAGGGCTGACAGGTTTGCTTTCTTCATGAACTTCTGTCGCACTCTGAAGGCGGTCTTCGGCCTGCGGTACAGGCTTGCTGTATGTGACCTGAATATGATAGAGGAAGGTAACGACTGTCCGCTTAATGGAATCAATCATTTCATTGAACATTTCATAGGCTTCAAATTTATATTCCACAAGAGGATTTTTCTGCCCGTATGCCCGCAGGTTAATACCTTCCTTCAGGGCATCCATGGCGTCGAGATGATCCATCCATTTGCTGTCAACGACGCGGAGCATAATTGCCTTTTCCAGTTCCCGCATGGTCTGTTCGCCAATTTCCTTTTCCCGGGCATCATAGAGCGATACGGCAATGCCTTTTAATTTTTCCTGTACTTCTACGCGGCTCAGGTTTTCCAGTTCCTGCACCGTCGTCGCGCCCTTGGGCACAAAATACTGTTCCATCTGTGCCAGGAGACCGGCGAAATCCCATTCTTCAGGATACAGTTTTTCATCGGCATACTTGTCCAGACCATCGCGGATAATATCGTCTACCATATCCAGAATAATATCGCGAAGGGAATCGGCAACGAGGACTTTCCGGCGCTGTCCGTACAGGACTTCACGCTGCTGATTCATGACGTCGTCATATTCGAGAACGTATTTACGGATTTCAAAGTTATGGCTTTCGACTTTCTTCTGCGCCTTTTCAATAGAGCGGGTAATCATGGAATGGGTAATCGGTTCATCTTCATCCATGCCCAGTTTGTCCATGAATTTGGAAATATTTTCGGAACCAAAAATCCGCATGAGGTCATCTTCCAGAGACAGGAAGAACTGCGTCGTCCCCGGGTCCCCCTGACGGCCTGCACGGCCGCGGAGCTGGTTGTCAATACGGCGGCTTTCATGCCGTTCCGTACCGATAATCATGAGGCCCCCCAGTTCGGCTACGCCTTTTCCGAGCTTAATATCGGTGCCGCGGCCGGCCATATTGGTTGCAATGGTTACCATGTTCATCTGGCCGGCATTTTTGATGATTTCCGCTTCTTTTTCATGATACTTGGCATTGAGCACATTATGGGGAATATTTTCCTTGTCCAGCATCTGGCTGATAATTTCAGACTGGCTGATGGACGTCGTCCCTACCAGAATAGGCTGTCCCGTCTTGTGCCGTTTAATGACTTCCCGCACGACAGCACGGTATTTGGCATTTTTCGTCTTATAAATGACATCGGGCAAATCTTTACGGATTGCCGGACGGTTAGTCGGAATAACATAGACGTCGAGCTTGTAGATTTTGTTGAATTCGTCTTCTTCCGTCTTGGCCGTACCGGTCATGCCGGCCAGTTTATTGTACATGCGGAAGTAGTTCTGGAACGTAATGGTTGCCAAGGTCTTGCTTTCGCCCTGAACCTTGACATTTTCCTTGGCTTCAATGGACTGATGCAGTCCGTCGCTGTAGCGGCGGCCAAACATGAGACGGCCCGTAAATTCATCGACAATGACGATTTCGCCGTTTTTGACGACGTAATCCTTATCGCGGTGCATCATGAACCGTGCCCGCAGAGCCTGAATGACCAGATGGTTTAAATCCAGATGTTCATTATCGAACATGTTGCTGATGCCCAGCATCTTTTCGATTTTTGCAACCCCTGCTTCGGTCGGCGCAATGGTCTTCTGCTTTTCATCCATTGTATAGTCGTCTTTGCCCAGCTGTTTGACAACGCCGGCCAGGGTATAGTACAAATCGGTCGACTTTTCGCCAGGTCCGGAAATGATCAGCGGTGTCCGCGCTTCATCAATGAGGATGGAGTCCACTTCGTCGACAATACAGTAGTTCAGCGGCCGCTGTACCATCTGGTCTTTGCTGACAACCATGTTGTCGCGCAGGTAATCAAAGCCAAATTCATTATTTGTACCGTACGTAATATCCGCATTGTAGGCACGGCGGCGCTGTTCATAGGACAAATCGTGGACAATCAGGCCGACAGACAAACCGAGGAATTTATAAATCTGGCCCATTTCTTCACTGTCACGCGTAGCCAGATAATCATTGACCGTAACGACGTGAACGCCTTTGCCAGTGAGCGCATTCAAATATACCGGCAGCGTCGCAACCAGCGTCTTGCCTTCGCCAGTACGCATTTCCGCAATATCACCGCGATGCAGGACGATGCCGCCGAGGAGCTGCACGTCAAAATGCCGCATGCCCAGCACGCGGCGTGATGCTTCCCGGACCACGGCAAAGGCTTCGGGAAGAATCGCATCCAGTGTTTCGCCGCCTTCTAAACGCCGCTTAAATTCAAACGTTTTTTCCTGCAGTGACGAATCGCTGAGTGCGCTGAGCTTTGGTTCCCAATCGTTGATTTGCCGGACAATTGGCCACATTTTTTTGAGTTCATGCTCCGTATTATTTCCGAGCAGTCTCTGGATCCATTTATTAAACACCTGGTAAGCCCTCCAATTACAATAGTAATACATGTTTTTATTCAATTATACATTGTACCCCATGAGCGGCGTACATTGCAATAGGTTAGCGGCAACTGCAGCCTTTCCCCGGCGCAGCGATTCCGGCAAAGGCGGATACAAACAGGCATTTCGCCTTTTGTAAATTATTTTTGACACTGCCCTGTACATGCGGACAGGATCAGGCAAACAAGTATTCCAGACGGCGCACGATGCTGCCGTTTCGGGTATAAATGCGGGGTACGCGGCGATTTATATTGCAGAGAATTTCATGATCAATGGTCCCAATAATCCGGGCCAGTTCTTCCAGCCGGATTTCTTCTGCTCCCTGCCGGCCAAACAGCACCACTTCATCGCCAACAGCAGGATTTTCTATATCCGTAACATCCAGCATGCACTGATCCATGCAGATATTGCCGACTTGCCGTACCCGCTGGCCATGTACGAGGACATCGGCCTTGTTGGACAGCAGCCGCGGGTAGCCATCGGCATAGCCAATCGGTATCGTCGCAATGACCGTTGGCCGCTGGGCCACAAAATGCCGGCCGTAACTGATGGTTTCTCCTGGAGCAATCTGCTTGATATGGGTAATGCAGCAGTGCAGCGACATGACTGGCTGCGGCACAAAGGACAGGCTCTGAACCGTATCGGACGGGTGATAGCCATACTGAATAATACCGGTGCGCACCATATCACAGCGAAAATCAGGATAAGCCAGGGTGCCGGCACTGCTGCTGCAGTGTACGACAGGAATGTGAATGTGTTCGGCAGCCAGGCGGCGGCAGAACCAGGAAAATGTATCATACTGCCGTTTTGTATACGCAATATCAGCCTCATCGGCTTCATCAGATACGGCAAAATGGGTAAACATGCCTTCAATGGAAAGACAGGGCAGGGCTGCTATGCGCACAATGGCGGCAATACTGTCTTCACTTCGGCGAAATCCAATACGGCCCATACCGGTATCAACAGCCAGATGAATGCGGGCCTTCGTTCCCTGCCGCACGGCTTCCCGGGAAAACAGCACAGCATCTTCATAATGAAATACAGCGACGTCAATGCCGTATTTCACGGCTTCCTGAGCCCGTCTTCCGTCGGTATGCCCCAGAATCAAAATGGGGACCTTAATGCCTGCCAGCCGAAGCTCAACGGCTTCATCCAGACAGGCAACAGCCAGCCGGTCAGCACCGCTTTCCAAATATACTCTGGCCATTTCAACAGACCCGTGTCCATATGCATTCGCTTTCACAGCCGACGTAATCAGCACGTCTGGCCCGACAAGGCGGCGGATATTCCGCATATTCGCTGCGGCTGCATCCAGATCTATCTGCGCCCATACGGGACGGCGCGTAAAATTATCGGTCATGACATGTACATCCATAGGTACGGACCTCACTTTTCCTGCATTGCCCATGCATCTATTTTAAAAATATATTGTTTAGTATAGGCTATTCTGAATTCTAAGTAAAGTTTTCCTCTTTATCTTTTTTATGATAAAAGGCATTCTCTTGCTAATATGGTATAATAAAGAAAAAATCACATGCCTGAACCATAGTCAGACAGAAAGGATATATCCATGACTACTGCAGCAGCTACACCCCGTCAATTACTGAATTTTATCCATCGTTCGCCTTCGCCCTATCATGTCGTACAAACCAGTATGGACTTGCTGAAAGAAGCGGGCTTTACGGAATTATCTCCTCATGCCCCATGGGAACTTCATGAAGGAGGCTCCTATGTGGTCACTGCCTTTGATTCCAGTCTGCTTGCCTTTACCATTGGCCGCCACCCCCGCGCCCATCTTCGCATTGCCGCCGCGCATACGGATTTTCCCTGCCTGCGCGTAAAGCCGGCCGCTTCGATTATGCAGGGCGTGTACGGCAAACTGAATATCGAACTCTACGGCGGCATGATCCGGGAATCCTGGCTCGACCGGCCGTTGTCGCTGGCCGGAAAAATTGCCACGACAGGAACGGACCCGTTCCATCCGGCCATTCATGTCGTTGATTTTCATACGCCCTTGCTGACGATCCCCCGCCTGGCTATTCACATGAACCGCCATACGAACGACGGCGTTGCGCTCAATCCGCAGAAGGACATGCTTCCCCTCATGACCCTGTGCGATGGCAGCACGGCAGATTCCTTTTTACTGGACTATCTGGCAGAATACTGCCACTGTGCCGTGCAGGATATTCTTTCTTACGATCTGACCGTATATCCGGCTGAAGAAGGGTGCCTGCTGGGTCTGCACAATGAATTCATTTCTTCCCCCCGCCTGGACAACCTGACGTCAGTATATGCCAGCATTGCCGGCCTTGCCAATCATACGGCTGCCGACGGCATACAGGCAGTCGCCTTATTTGACAATGAAGAAGTAGGCAGCCGGACGAAACAGGGAGCGGCATCGCTTCTCCTGCCGACGTACCTCCAGCGGCTGTACCACGCCCTGGGCTATACTGATGAAGACTATCGCCTGGACCAGAGCAGCGCCTTTGTCCTGTCCATCGACGTAGCCCATGCCATGCATCCCAATATGCCGGAAAAATGCGATATTACCAACATTCCCGTATTGGGGCACGGCATAGCCCTGAAAACAGCCTGCAGTCAGGCCTATGCCGGTGATGCCGAAGCAGCGGCAATCATTACGGCCCTGTGCCGCAGCGGAAACATTCCGTATCAGCATTTTGTCAATCGTTCCGACATCCCTGGCGGCTCTACCTTGGGCTCTTTGCTGTCTTCTTATTTTCCCGTACGGACAATGGATATTGGGATTCCCATTCTGGCCATGCATTCTGCCCGCGAGCTGATGGGCGCAGCCGATCTGAAAGCCCTGTACGACTTGATCGGCCTGTTCTTTACAGAGTAAATATAATAATTTATTATAT
>NZ_CATWFF010000068.1 GCF_958350005.1 uncultured Megasphaera sp.
GGATATTCCTGGAGGCCTTTTCTCTTGATGGCCAGCTGCTGCTGGCCATCAAGAGCAAAGGCCTCCAGGAATATCCGTACCTGTTCCCCATGACGGCCGAAGAAAAGACGACGACATCCTTTATCGCCCTGGCCTATATTCGCAATGGCCGCGTATTTAATGACGACGGCACCCTCAATGCCGAAAGCACCCTCGACACGCTGACGACACTGAAAAAATACCTCGACGAAGGACTCATCGATCCCAACAGCGTAACGACGCCGGGCATCGACGTATTCCGCGGCATTCAGAACGGCAAGGGCTCCTTCCTCTTTGGGCCGACGTCCTTTACGACCAGCACGAATGACCCCAAAGTCTCGAAAGTCATCGGTCAGGTACAGTCCATTCCCATCCCCGGCAAGACAGGCGTAACGCCTCATACTATTGCCTTCCCGGAAGCCCTGGGCATTTCAGCATACTCCCAGCATAAAGAAGCAGCCAAGAAGTTTGTCGAATGGTATATTTCCAAAGAAACGCAGCTGAAGCTGAACAAGGCCATCAATAATCCGCCCATCCGCATCAGTGCACTGGAAGCGATGAAACAGGATTCTCAGACCGCCCAGGCTGCGGAAACGATCGTCAACCAGCTGAAAATCGTAGATACGCCGTTCCCACAGGGCGTACCCAAATATTACACCAAAATGAGCACGGAAATTTATAACACTGTAAACCAGCTGGGCCAGGGACAGATTTCCCCGCAAGATGCAGCAGCACAACTGGTAGAACGGGTCAATGCCATTGTCAAGGCAAATCAATAAGACCCTGTAGGGAGAACACATATGTCAACTATTTCGCAAACCTTGAAAACACTGGGCCTCGTATCGGGCCTGGCTGCAGCACTGCTGATCACCGGCTGCGGCGGCTCTTCCCAGACAAAAACGGCCTCAGCCGGGAATGAAGAAATTACGGTCATGGTCCCTGACTGGGGCGCGCCAACGCCGGAGCTTCTCGATGAATTCAAAAAAGAAACGGGCATTACCGCTCATGTGCAGACCGTTTCCTGGGACGATTCGAAGAGCAAAATCTCCGTCGCCTCAGCAGCTAAAAAAGCGCCTGCTGATGTTATCGAAGTCGACTGGTCCTGGGCTGGTGAATTTTCCAGTGCCGGCTGGCTGGAACTGCAGAAACCTGACGAAAATACCGTAAAAGACGTGCCGACCTATTCCTATTTCAAGTATAAAGACGGCTACTGCGCCACGCCGTATATCAACGGCGTCCGCATGGCCTACTGGAATACGGAAATGGCCAAACAGGCCGGCGTAACTGCTATTCCGCAGACCGCAGACGAACTGGAACAGGCCATGAAAGCAATCAAGGAAAAGGGCGTTATTTCCTACCCCTTCCTCTTCCCTATGGATGCGGAAGAAAAAGTAACGACTTCTTTCGTCACCCTCGCCGTCAGCCGAAACGGCAAAATCTTCAACGATGACGGCACGCTGAACAAAGAAAGTGCCCTGGATACGCTGACCGTGCTGAAGAAGTACCTCGATGAAGGCCTTATCGACCCCGTTACGGTTACACGGCCCGGCATGGACACCTTCCGCGGCATTTACACCGGTGAAGGGGCATACCTGCTGGGACCCCAGTCCTTTACGACCAGTACGAACGACCCGAAAGTATCGAAAGTCGTCGGCCAGGTCGTCCCCATTCCCATTCCGGCCAAAAATGGCCCGGCTCCCCAGACCGTTGCTTTCGTAGAAGCCCTGGGTATTTCAGCATTCTCGGAACACAAAGAAGCTGCCCAGAAATTCATCGACTGGTATACGTCGAAGGAAACACAGCTGAAGCTGAACAAGGCCATCAACAATCCGCCGACCCGCATCAGCACCATTGAAGAAATGACCAAAGGCAGCGACGCCAATGCCGCAGCAGCCAAGGTTATTTTGCAGCAGCTGAAGCTGGTACAGTCACCGTTCCCCTTAGGCGTTCCCAAGTATTACTCCAAGATGAGTGCAGAAATCTACAACCTCATCCAGAAAATGGGCAAAGGCGAACTGTCTGCTCAGGAAACGGCAGATCAGATGACGGACCGCGTCAACGCCATTGTAAAAGCAAATCAATAATAAAAAATACTTACGTATAGGCCTGCAGCCTGTACGTAAGTATTTTTCTATCTAAGGAGTATTGGTATGAAACGATTTCTCTATCCTCTTTCCTTTTTAGGCCCCAGCGTTCTGCTGCTGGCAGCCTTCGTATATCTTCCTCTTATCGTTACCTTTGAATACAGCCTGCAGCACTACAAACTGACCGAACCAGGCCAGGATTCCTTCGTCGGCCTGCTGAACTATCTGTATCTTCTGTCAGACAAAGCCTTCCAGATGACCTTGCTGAACAACGCCTTCATTCTACTCTTCGTCCTGGCTGTCGGACTGGTACTGAGCATTATCATGGGCCTTGTGCTGAACAAAAAAAATATCCTCACGCCGCTGCTCACGGCACTCATCATTATCCCCTGGGCCCTGCCGCCGCTGATCAACGGGATTATCTGGAAATTCATCTTTTTCCCGGGATACGGATTTTTAAACAAACTTCTTCTCCTGACCGGCATTATTGACGAACCCATTGCCTGGACCAGCAGCCGCCTGGGCATTCTGGTCGTCGTGAGCCTGGCCGTCGTCTGGCGCAGCGTCCCCTTTGGCGCAGTCCTCGTGCTGGCTAATCTGCAGCATATTCCCCAGGAATATTACGATGCCTTTTACATGGACGGCGGCAGCCCATGGCAGGCCTTCCGCCGTATTACCCTGCCTCTGATTGCGCCGTCGCTGGCCATTATTGTCGTCACCTTTCTCAGTACGGCTGTCAGCGTATTTGACGAAATCATTGCCCTGTCCGGGTACCGCTTTGAAAGTCAGTCCCTGGAAGTCTATACGTACATGACGACGTTTAACTTTCTCGATTTCGGCACAGGCAGTGCCGTCTCGTACATTGCCATGCTACTCAGCGGCATTATCGGGTATTTCTACATTCGCTACATGAAAATCCGCTAAGATGCGGCAAGGAGGAACAGGTATGCATTTTCTTTCATGGAACCGCTGCGCCTACGGGCTGGCAGTTATCTTTATTATATTGTTTACAGCCGGGCCGATTTTCTGGAACTTCATCGTCAGCATTTCGCCGGAAGCAGAAATCAGCCAGGCCTCATCCTCTTTTTTCCCGCAGTCTGTGACCTGGGAAAATTACGGCGCCATTCTGGACTGGGACCGTCGGGAAGGCATGACTGTCCTGTCAGCTCTGACAAACAGCCTGGAACTGGCTCTCTGGACCTTGCTCATCAGTCTGCCCCTGACAACCCTTGGCGGCTACGCCCTGGCACGGTATCGGTTTTCCGGACGAACTGTCCTGCTGAGCTGTCTCATCCTGACTATCGTCATCCCCACGGTTGCCCGCATCATCCCGGTCTACGCCATGTTCCGCCAGTATGACATGCTGGACAGCTATTTCTGGACAGCCGTCTTGTATACGACCATGGCCATTCCCATTCTTACATGGATTTCCATGAATTACTTCATCCAGCTTCCCCGGGAACTCTGGCAGGCTGCCGAGCTGGACGGCTTTACGGAATGGGGTATGCTGACGCGCATCATTCTGCCCCTGTCACAGCCCATTCTCCTGACCAATGCCCTCATTACCTTCATTATCAGCTGGAAGCAGTTTATGGTGCCCACCATTCTGTTATCAGCCTATACGAACCGCGTCATTACCATGATTTTGTCTGACTTTATGACGAAGGACACGATTCTCTACTCCATCATCGCCGCCTGCGGCATGATTGCCATTATCCCGCCGGCCCTGCTGGCTGTCCTGTTCCGGCGCTATCTCATTTCCGGGCTGACTGCAGGATCAACTAAATTCTGAAGCCCTTTGGGCAGACAGCCCTTTCTGGCACCGGCACCGTACACGGCAGCAGCCTGCATATAGGCCATCAGATTTTCCTTCGCCGTGCCAATAGGCGTGTCGCAGCCAGGGCACAAGGTAAATCCTGCCGGATTATCCCCGGCCTGGCGCAGACAGCGAATGACATCCTTCGTCACCTCTTCTGCCGTACCGTAGCGCAGGACATCGACAGGATCGACATTTCCCGTAATGCCCACTTCCGTACCATGCTGCCGCTTCAGGGCCTCCATATCTTCCTTGTTATCAATAGAAAGAGAGCTGAATCCCATGGCCGCCAGTGCATCCCAGCGGTCGTGAATAATGCCGCAGGCATGCATGCTGGGCCGGCAGCCGTAAACAGCCGTCAGGCGCCGCACAGTCTCAGAAAGGACAGGTTCGACAAAGCGGTGAAAGAATGCCGGCGACAGAATGTTTTTGGAAATAAGGGGTTCTGAAAAAGACAGGCAAATACCCGTTTCTGCATAGACATCGCGGCAGCAGGAAACGACGTTTTCCATACTGTACCGCAGCAGGCGCTGCACGTCATCAGGCCGGCGGATCATATCCCGCAGAAAGCGTTCGATACCGATGAGAAATCCCGCCAGAGTAACAGGCCCTTCTGTGCCGCCGCCAATGATATGGGTTTTGCCAAATTTTTCCTGCAGCCGCTTCGTGCCTTCCAGCATGACCGGAATCCGCCCGCCTGTGTGAATATCGACGAGGGGCAGCGATTCCAGATCATCATAAGAAGACAGGGCCGGCGCTGTGACATGTGATACGCTGTGATCGGGAAAGACCAGCTTCGTTCCCAATGCTTCCGCCACGGCCCGTGAGCCAATGGCCATGCCCATGTCATCAGCGCCGAAGTCCTCGGCCAGACGGCTCTGCACATCGACCATCACATCAGCCGAAGAGTAGTAGTCCCGTATCTCAATGCCATAGAGAAGCGACCCTGTTTCTGCCGATGTCAGAACCGTCGGAATACGGTCTACTTCCTGTCCCTGTTCATACAATGTCAGCCGTTCTTTCGGCGTCAGTTCTGTCTGTATCCCTTTCATCATGAACCTGCCTTTCGTATTATATATTTATGCTGCAGCGCAATTTCATCAGATGTATTGTACCATGATGCCGTTGCGCCGTAAATCTGTCCGAATAGGAGCTTTATACTATGAATCCATCTGAATCTACGCTTTGGAAACGCTTATCTCAGGCCGTCGTTGCCATGGACGAAGACGGTGCCGTCGAGGCAGCGCAGACCTTGATTCGCTGCCATTACAATGCTTACAACGGCATCATGCGCGGCCTCGCTGCCGGCATGGACGAAGTCGGGACGTTGTACGAAGAAGAAGAATATTACATTCCCGAACTTCTCCTGTGCTCAGATGCCATGTATGCCGGTCTGCGCGTTCTCCAGCCCCATTTGCAGCCTGAAGCGACGGGAAACCAATACACTGCCGTCGTCGGCGTTGTCGAAGGAGACACGCACGACATCGGAAAAAATCTCTTCAAAATCATGCTGGAAACCAACGGCTTTACCGTAACTGATCTGGGCCGGGATGTTGCGCCAGAACGATTTATCCAGGCAGCCCGGGAAACAAAGGCCGATGTTGTCGGCCTGTCGACACTGATGACGACGACTATGGACAACATGGAGACCGTCATGACCCTGCTCCAGAAAGAACAGCTTCGCCATGACGTCGTCGTCATGGTCGGCGGCGGTCCCGTATCCCAGCGCTTTGCCGATGCTATCGGCGCTGACGGCTATGCGCCGGAAGCGTCGGCAGCAGCCCGTCTGGCCCGGAAGCTGGTCCAGCAGAAACGGCAGGAATAAGGAATGGGGAATATCATAACCCTAATGCCCCAGGGCCAGGCTTTTTCCTATAAACAAGGCGATTCGCTCCTGCAGATTCTGCAGGCCCATCATATTCCCCTGTCGGCCCCCTGCGGCGGCCACGGCCAGTGCGGCAAGTGCCGCGTATCTATTCTCAGCGGCACTGTCAATGCGCCGACGCCGGAAGAACGGCAACTTCTCGGCGCAGAACCGGATACAGCGATCCGCCTGGCCTGTTTTGTCTATCCCTGCGGAGACGTGCAGATTGTCCTGCCTGAACGAAAGGCCGCACCGATTCTGCATACGGGGTACACGCCGCCGTATACACCAGAACCGGCAATCAGCAAACGCCTGTATCAGGCTGCGCCAGGACAGCCAATATACACCGATATATATGACGGCCCGGAGCAAATCGGAAGAGAACAGGGAGATACGGGCCGTCATTGTTACGGTGCTGCCGTCGACATTGGTACGACAACGGTCGTCGTTTCCCTCGTCGATGTAACGACTGGCGAGGAGATTGCTTC
Source organism: uncultured Megasphaera sp. (assembly GCF_958350005.1). Taxonomy (GTDB): domain Bacteria; phylum Bacillota; class Negativicutes; order Veillonellales; family Megasphaeraceae; genus Megasphaera. The sequence continues at coordinate 6,271 of NZ_CATWFF010000068.1, forward strand.
TGCCACGGCTGAAAATCCGCAACGCCTGTACGGCAGCGACGTCTTGTCCCGCATTGCCTATACCCAGCGGGAGCCGCAGGGCGCAGCGCAGCTCCACGAGGCTATTATACAGGGCATCAACAAGCTGACAGGCCAGCTATGCCGGCGCCTGGCCCTCTCGCCGAACTGGATCTACGCCTATGCTGTCAGTGCCAACACGACGATGATGCACCTTCTCCTGAATCGCCCGGTGTATTCGCTGGGCCGATTTCCCTATACGCCGGCCTTTACAGGCAGTATCTCTGTCAGGGCCGCTTCTGTCGGCCTGCTCGGCTTTCCCCTGGCCCGCCTGTACTGTCTCCCCTGCCTGTCCGGCTACATTGGCGCCGACATCCTGGCCGGCGCAGCTATTGCCGATTTGCAGCATGCAGCAGATACGGTCCTGTTTCTCGACATTGGCACGAACTGCGAAATCGTCGTAAGCCATCACGGTGTCATGACCTGCTGTGCCTGCGCTGCCGGCCCGGCCCTGGAAGGAGCTGCTATCAGCTGCGGCATGACCGCTGCTGACGGCGCCATTGACGACGTGACCCTGCAGGACCAGGCCTTTCACATCCAGACCATCGGGAACACTCCTCCTTCCGGTATCTGCGGCAGCGGCATTCTCACAGCAGCAGCCGCCTTCCGCCGGGCCGGCCTGATCAGTCCTTCCGGGCGCATCTGCTCTGCCCGGCAGCTTCGCAGCCAGCACTATGACACATTCCTGCCGTACCTTCGGGAAGAGGGAAAAAAGCGCAGTCTTATCCTCGCAGACGGTCCCCATCCCATTACGATAAGCCAGCAGGACATCCGTCAGATTCAGCTGGCCAAAGGGGCCATCTGCACGGGAATTACGCTCCTGCTGAACCGTCTCGGCCTGACGCCGGACGCCCTGCAGCGCATCATGATTGCCGGCCAGTTCGGCAGCCATCTGAAAGCATCGGCCCTGTTCGATATTGGCCTTCTGCCGGACGTACGGCCCGACGCCGTCACCTGCCTGGGCAACACATCCCGCACAGGGGCCCTGCTCTGCCTCCTGTCCCGGCCATGGCGCCGCACCATAGAAGGCTATCTTCCGCAGATGCAGTATATCGATCTCAGTACCGATCCACAGTATGAATCCTTATTTGTCCAATCTCTGTCGTTTCCGCCAATTCACGGCTAAAGGAGTATGCCATGCCAATCCATTCCTGCGGCGCCGATCCCCTGGAAACGCTGCACCATCCCCAGATATTCCAGTACCTTTCCTGGCAGCCACAGCAGATCTATGAATGCAGCGCAGCCATGGCCGATGCTGCCAGGGTCATAAGCCGGCAAACTGGCGATGCCCTCTGCCACCTGCCGCTGGATAATACGGCTGAAGCCGAAGCGTGGGGCGCTGTCGTCTCGCCGGGAACCACATCATACAGTCCGCGCATTGCCTGTGCTCCTTATGCTTCTGTCGAGACCCTGCTCATCCAGCCTGCGCCACCTGTGGAAGCAGAACGGATTGGCTCTATCCTCCAGGCCCTGTCCCTGCTGCAGAGCGAAGGCAAACCAACTGCCCTGCATATAAGCGGACCCTTTACCATTCTGTCGCAGCTTATTGACCCCGTATGCCTGTACAAGACGTGGCGTCGTGAGCCCGAACAGATCTGGCAGGCCCTGCACCGCATCAGCACCTGGCTCCTGACCTATGCCAGCCAGGGCATACAGCACGGCGCATGTATGCTGTCCTACGCGGACACTGTATTATCTCCCACCCTTCTTGGCCCAAAACGATGGGAACAGGTCATCAGGAATGCAGAACTGCCCTTGCTGACAGCCCTGTCACGTCAGGTACCGCAGCCCCTTATCCATCTCTGCCCTCAGTTATACAGCAGTCTGGCAGAACGAGGCTGGTGTACGCCAGCCCAGCCCATCGGCAGGCCTGACGAAACGTACAGTCAGGCTTTGCGGCGTCTGGCCCAAACAAAGGAAGCAAACCCACATCTGGTCGGCGGAGCCTGCGTACACAGTCCGACATTGTCCAGCACCAATCTGTATGCACTACACCTTTCTGAGCCCTACACGCCCGCTCAGTGTGAACAATGATACACGGCCTGTTCGGAAATGACCTGATCCAGCTGTACATCATGGGCCTCCACAGGAATACTTGAGATCATCATCTGTTCCCGGCAGAGCAGGACAGCCGGACACGACGTCTGCGGCAGATAGCGGTCGTAAAAACCGCCGCCATAGCCCAGGCGATGTCCCGTTCGATCTGCACTGAGGCAGGGCACAATGACTAAATCCATCTGCGCAGGCGTAATGACTGGCGCCGTCTGCGGCGGCTCAAGAATCCCGTAGCGTCCGGGATGCAGCTCAGACAGGGACTGTATCTGCCGCCCTTCCATGATGCCTTTACCGGTACACAGCGGCACGGCGACGGTTTTGCCGTCAGCCAGCATGCGGGCAATAAGGGGAGCCGTCTGTATTTCCCGGGCCGTCCCGACGTAGCAGAACACCACCGCAGCCGCTGCGTATTCCGGCAGGGCCAGTACAGCCCTGCGAATACTGGCATCAGCTCTGCGGCAATAGGCGGAATCCAGCCGCTCAGCCCGCTGCCGCAGCAGTTCCCGAAGGTTTCGTTTTTGTTTTTCTTCTTCTCCTTCTTTCACAGGCACTTCTCCTTTCCTGTCATATGCTCAGTATACACGAAAGCCGCCGAATTCCAACAGAATTTTGTCTTTTCTGCGAAGAAGTGAACGATTTTTTTGCATCCATTCTATGTATAATAAAAGAAAATGGTGCAGTATATTACTTTTCGAAGGAGACGATTTTATGAAAGTTACGCGAATGGACAATGCCTGGGGCGGCAAGGGCTATGCCCTGATTAAGGAATTCCTGAATGAAACGCAGATGAACGAAAAAATAAACCTATTCGCCGAAGTCACGATTCCCGTCGGCAGCTCCCTGGGCTACCATGAGCACTACGGCGAAAGCGAAACCTACTATATTCTGCAGGGAACGGCTCTGTACGACGACAGCGGCACACAGCGGCTCCTGAGCAAAGGCGATACGGTCTACGTTCACAACAATGGTCATTCCATCGACAACACAGGCAAAGAAGACCTCGTCTTCATGGCCCTCATTATTGCTGATTAATACAGAAATCTGACTGGGTATAGCTCCAAATTTTATATGCATAAAAAGCATGTGTATTTTATGATAAAAGCATGACAAAGTTCTTTCTCTATGCTATAATACAGGTAGAAAAAAGAGCAAGCGAAAGGGGTGAGTCCAGTGGACACAGAGAAGGTAGAGCATGCGGCCGGCGGCAAGGGTTACATCTTAAAGCAGAAGCTGCTGACAGAGGAACAGCTCATGGGTAAGAATGGCATGTTTGCCCGCATTACGCTGAAACCGGGATGTTCCTTGGGCTACCACATGCACACAGGCAACGCGGAAGCATATTATATTCTTTCCGGCGAAGGCGAATATGACGATAACGGAGCAGTCCGAACCGTCAAAGCAGGCGATGTTACCTATACTCCGGACGGAAAGAGTCACAGCTTGGAAAACAAGGGAACGGAAGATCTCGTGTTCATCGCGTTGATTATCAACAACTGAATAGAGAAAACAAGAAAAACAGGTTAGACAGGATTTAGTTAAACGCATGTCGTTCACAGATTTGAGATAGTAACTTACCTGACAGCAAGCGCTTCGAGCTTTTCGAATGGGAACTAGTTCTTCACGTTAAGTTAATCTATACATCTGCAAGCTAAACGATTTGTACGTGTTTTCAGTGAGGTTAAAGATACCAGAACCAAAAACCATATGACTATGAATCCTTTAACATAGAGGGCCGGTACGCATATGTCGATTGCGGACCGGCCCTCTTTTTGCTGTATGCAAAACCGGTACTGCCAACAGATTCCGCTGCTGGCAGTACCGGTTGTATGGTATATATTGGTATCTCGTTTCGTCGTGATGCTTTACCTGCTGTACTTCTGCATCAACAAGAGCGAAAACACCGACTCACACGATATGGTGTTCCTTAGCCAGTTTAGCCAGGTATTCGGCGGAGAAAGTTGTATATTTTGTAATTACATCCACAGGTAATCCATCAC
>NZ_CATWFF010000069.1 GCF_958350005.1 uncultured Megasphaera sp.
GATAATATACGTATCTATGTCAATTAAAATGACAGCTCCTGCCAGCCTTTTATTTCTGTGATTCCCAGTCCCGGTGCATCAGTCAGTACCAGGCGTCCATTCTGATACTGCAGACCGCCTGCTACCGGATCTGCTGCCATCAGATCGGCTGCATCCAGATCATTTTTTTGAATACATCTCATACCGGCAGACAAGCTGGCCGCTGCAGTAATTCCTACTTTAGACTCGAGCATACACCCCATCATGCAGCCCACGCCGGCAGATGCCGCTACAGCTGCCATTTGCGCCGCCGGCGCCAGTCCTCCGGCTTTCATGAGTTTAATATTGATGAGATCACAGGCCCGCATGGACAGCAGACGAAACACATCGTGAGGGCTGAACACGGCTTCATCGGCCATGATATCCACATCGACATGATCCGTTACCTGCTTCAGTCCTTCTATATCCCAGGCCGGCACAGGCTGTTCCACCAGTTCAATATCCAGCCCGGCATCTTCCATGCGGCGAATAAGGCGTATCGCTTCTTTTGCAGTCCAGCCCTGATTGGCATCCAGACGAATCCCCATATCCGGACCTACAGCCTGCCGTACAGCAGAAACACGCTGAAAGTCAATATCGGCGCCGACACCAACTTTCAATTTAAGCTGCCTGTACCCTTCAGAAACGGCTTTACGGGCATCATCAGCCATCACCGCAGGATCATTGACACTAATCGTCAGATCTGAGACCACTTCGTTCCTGGCACCGCCAAAAAAGCGGTATAAAGGCAAGCCATATTTTTGACCAAATAAATCATGGACGGCCATATCTACAGCTGCCTTCGCCGACGTATTATGTACCATAGCCTGCTGAACAGCCTGCAGAATATCTTCCCGGTCATCAATATCCCGGCCTATCACAGCCGGGGCAAGATACTGCCTGATCGCCGCCGCTGCAGACGTGTGGCTGTCTCCTGTAATGACTACGGTTGCCGGCGCATTGCCATAGCCGACAGAACCGTCATCGCCGATAACCTGTATGATCAGGTCCTCTGCCGTACGGACCTGGCGCAGCGCAGTCTTAAAGGGCGTTTTTAACGGCACAGAAATTTTTCCAATACGTATATCCTTGATTTTCATGGGCTTCTACCTTTCTCAGCACCTGTCAGCATACAGCGTCTCCGAATGTACAGACTATGCAGAATGCCTGGCGCACAAACAGACAGACTAACGCATATACCATACGCAAGTCTGTCTGCTTTTATCGCAATATAGTCAAAATATCTTCTACAGAAGGAACAATATAATCTGCTCCTTCTTTCGTAAACATGGCCCGGGCCTTTTCGCCGTCCAGCCCGGTCAGCGTACCGATCATTACGGCTCCCATAGCTTTGGCACACCATACATCAGCCAGGGAATCGCCGACAATATAATAGATTCCTCGTTTAAAGTCCCCTGGCCGCTTTACATAGTCTGCATACAGTTCGGGATGGCGTCCAAAAGCTCCCAGATAATACGCAAAAGGATTCGGTTTATCCAAAGACATCTTCAGCTGTTTCGACGCTTCTTCCACATCCGTATACGTTGCTACATAGAGGGGATCAAATTCTTCCAGCCAGTGATATGTACGGAAAGGCACTTCCATTTCCATCTGCGACCGTCCCGTAGCAATGGCGATTTCATAGCCCCGCTTCTTCAAAGTCTGGAACATCTGCCGAATTCCTTCAGCCGTCCCGAGAGGTACTTCACGGCGCAGAAATCCTGCCTTTCCAGGAGCATACGGTGCCTTGCCGTAAGTCTGTGTATACAGCTCATCACCAAAGTACCATTCCTGAAAGGCTGCAAAATGAAGCTTCCATAAGGGGGAGTTCAACGGCGTCCACGTCTTGGAAGATTTTCCCAGAGAAGATTCTACGGCTTTGGACAAGTACGCAAATACCTCGTCTTTTCCAGCCCGGTCGGGAATGACGTTGATAAGCCGATGGTACACCTGGGCAGCGTCAGGGACTTCGATATTGCGCAGCAAAGAACCCAGGTACTGTACGTCATCCATCGTATTGAGGTAAATATCGACGGCGCAGTGGTTGCGCTCATATTGTTCCAGCATGAGCCACAGCGTAACGACAATATGGGCGTGTACCATATCCCAGTTGCTGTTGACGCCGTGCTGCTTGAGCCAGTTCAGGATGACATCGTGATCCCAAAAGCGAGCCCGCAGCGCATCAATCTGCGCATCTGTTACATCAGCCGTGACCACTTCTTTCCCCATTTTCATGAAGGCTTTACTGTAGTACCATTCCCACAAGCACAGAGCCGATACATCGAAATACCGCTTTTCGCTGAGAAGGACACCATCTACGTCAAAGATAACTTTTTTCATTATATCTCCTTAAAAGGTTTTGTCCAAATGACCGACTGTTTTTTTATTGCCTTCTACATGAGATCGCTGTTCCAACACCTTCATGACGTCGTTGACAGACACGCCTACATCTTCCCATACGACAGCAAGATGGTACAGCAGATCGGCCGATTCTTTGCACACTTCCAGGCGCAGTGCATCGGCTTCAGCTGATGAAGTACCGGCTACAGGATCGGCATTTTTTGCGGCGATAATGACTTCTGATGATTCTTCACCGATTTTCTTGCAAATTTTATCAATGCCGGTCTGCAGCAAGTAGGCTGTATACGACTTTTCTGTCGGATGAAGGCGTTTTTCTTTAATTTCATCTCCCAGACGCGACAACATGGACAACCCGCCCGTATAGGTGCCGTCCCAGCCGGCTAAACGCCGGAAGAAGCATGATTTATGACCTGTATGGCAGGCCGCTCCGGTCTGATCGACAATGACGAGAAGCGTATCAGCATCGCAGTCGACAAATATATCGAGAACCTTCTGGAAATGGCCGGATGTTTCGCCTTTATGCCATAATTCCTGGCGGCTCCGGCTGTAATACCAGGTTTCACCAGTAGCGACTGTCTTTTCCAGCGACTCTTTGTTCATATAGGCAACCATCAGGATCTGGCCGCTTCTTCCTTCCTGCACGACAGCCGGTACAAGACCGGCAGCATCAAATTTAATATCTGCTATTGCTACTGTATCCATCAGCGTTCTGCCCCTCTCATTGCAATCCCCTGCCCCTGCAGGTATCTCTTTAAGTCTGGAATATCGATCTGGCCAAAATGAAATACCGATGCTGCCAGAGCGGCATCAACGCCTACATCGAAGACGTTTTTAAAATCTTCCATACATCCGGCACCGCCAGAAGCGATAATCGGCACAGGCAGTTCCGTTGCCAGGCGACGGTTCAGGTCCAGGTCAAAACCGGCTTTTTCTCCATCTGAATCCATGGAGTTCATGCATATTTCCCCGGCGCCGAGAGCTACGCCCTGTTTTGCCCAGGCAATGGCATCAATGCCCGTGTTTTTGCGTCCCCCTTCGACATATACCTGCCAGCCTCCTTTTCCGTCCCGCTTGGCATCGATGGACAAGACAACGCACTGACTGCCAAACCGCTGCGCTGCTTCCCGAATCAGTTCGGGCCGCAGAACTGCTGCCGAATTGACTGATACCTTGTCAGCACCAGCCCGCAGGACCTGATGAAAATCATCAATCGTACGGATGCCGCCGCCAATGGTAAAGGGAATATTGATCGCTTCCGCTACAGACCGCACGACGTCAAGAAAGATATTGCGGTGTTCGTGCGTTGCCGTAATATCATAAAATACCAGTTCGTCTGCCATCTGATCAGAATAATATTTTCCTAATTTGACAGGATCATCGACATCCTGAATATGTTTAAACTGTTTGCCTTTTACAACGCGGCCGTCGCGCACGTCCAGACAAGGTACAATTCGTTTTGCCAGCATCTTACATTCCCCCTAGTCCGCGAATTTCTTCCATCGTAATACGGCCTTCATACAGTGCTTTACCGGTAATGGCACCATATACATTCATAGCCTGCAGCTTCTTTAAATCGGCAATGCTGCTCATACCGCCGGAAGCGATAAGACGGATAAGCGGCAGCTGCTGCAGCTGCTGCAGCATATCCATATTAGGGCCGGTCAGCATGCCGTCACGGCTGATATCCGTATATACAATGGTATGAATGCCGATAGACAGCAGAAACTGAGCAAAGGGAAGTACCTTTTTATCACTGCCGTCCACCCAGCCCCGCGTTGCTACGACATCGCCTTTGGCATCAATAGATACGGCCAGAGACGAGCCGTATTTTTTTGCCATTTCCGTAATAAACCCTTCATCTTCCACCGCTTTGGAGCCAATAATCACACGGCTGACGCCGGCATCCAGATACGCACGAATCGCTTCTTCACTGCGAATGCCGCCGCCGACCTGCACGGGAATATCGACAGTATTACAAATGCGGCCAATAATGTCGGCATTACAGCGGCTTCCCGAAAAAGCGCCGTCCAAATCGACGACATGGAGATACACAGCACCTTCGTCACGCCATGTTTTGGCAGCTTCCACAGGGTCATCAAAATAGGTCGTACTGTCTTCCTTTACGCCCTGGCGCAGGCGAACGGCATGACCGCCCTGAATATCAATTGCCGGAAATACGATCATGACCTAGCCCTCCTTCTGTACGTGTTCGATAACGGACTGCAGCAGCTGTTCGCCGACGGCACCGCTCTTTTCCGGATGAAACTGAAAGCCAATGACGTTGTCCTTGCCGCAAATAGCCGGAACAGGCTGGCCATAATCGGCAACGGCAATGACATCTGGCGTATTTACCGGCGATTTATGATAGGAATGAACAAAATATACATACGGATGGGCCGGCAGCTTTTCCTGGAGCCAGTGTTCCTGCCGGAATTCCAGCTCATTCCACCCCATATGCGGCACTTTTAAATGGGTCTGAAACGGTACGATCTGTCCGGGCAGAAATCCCAGTCCTTCATACAGGCCGCCTTCATAGTCTTTTTCAAACAGAGCCTGCATCCCCAGGCAGACGCCCATGAAAAATTTTCCTGCCTGTACCTGTTCCTGCAGCAAGGGAATTAACTCGAATTTCTGCAAGTTAGCCATGGCATCCCGAATGGCGCCGACGCCGGGAAGTTCGACAATAGCCGCGTCGCGTATAACCTGGGGATCTCTCGTAATCTGCACATCTGCGCCCAGCCGCTTCCAGGCATTATATACATTGGCCAAATTGCCTACTTCATAATCAATAATCGCTATCTTCACGGTTATAACACCCCTTTTGTCGAAAGTACACTCGTTTCATCGCCGTCGATGCGAATCGCTTCTTTCAGCGCATGGCCCAGTCCTTTGAACACAGATTCTACAATGTGATGGGCATTGGTGCCGTATAAATTGGCAACATGCAGATTCATGCGGCCGTGAACAGACAGGGCATACAGAAATTCCCTGAGCATTTCCGTTTCAAACGTGCCAATTCGTTCTACCTGCAGAGGCACATCGTACACCAGATACGGCCGGCCGCTCAAGTCGATGACAATGCGCGTCAGTGCTTCATCCATAGGGCAGTAAAACATGCCGTACCGGCGAATTCCCTTTTTATCGCCCAGAGCCTGAGTCAGGGCATCGCCAAAAACAATAGCCAGATCTTCCAGCGTATGATGGGTATCTACGTCCAGATCGCCATGGACATGGAGCGTAATATCCATCCCGCTGTGGCAGGCCAGCAAATTCATCATATGATCAAAAAAACCAATTCCCGTCGTACCGGCAAAGGTTCCTGTTCCGTCGAGATTGAGCGAAACGGCAATCTGCGTTTCTGCCGTTTCCCGTTCTATCTGGGCACTACGCATGGCTTACCTCCTGCTGGAAAACAGCTGCCACTCTTTCTGCAACATCCATCGTCGTCGCCGTAATGCGCAGGCAGTTCTGCAAATCGGCAGCCTTATAGAATCGCACGCATATGTCGGCCCTGCTCAGAGCCTGTACCATAGCCGGGCCGTCCGGTACGTGAACCAGAACAAAGTTGGCTGCACTCCGGTAGGCAGTGACGCCGGGAAGAGCATTGAGCTGATTGCGGAGATACTCTCTGGTCGCAATAGTCGGCGGAACGTTATGAGCCAATATGTCATCTCTGTGGGCCATGGCAATTCTGCCGACCAGCTGAGACAAAACGTTCAGATTATACACCAGTTTAGGCAGTGACAAGGCTTCGATCACGTCTTTTTGCGCCACTGCATAGCCAATGCGCAGCCCTGCCAGGCCAAAGGCCTTGGACAAGGTACGGACGACAATAAGATTGTCGTATTGCCCCAGCTTGGAAATAATGCTGTCCTGCTGCGCAAATTCCAGATACGCTTCATCAATGACGACCGGATTGGGCGAGGCCTGCAGCACTGCTTCGACATAGGATAAGGGCAGCAGTTCTCCTGTCGGGTTATTCGGATTGCATAAGAACGTCAGTTTCGGCTGCAGTTTCTTTTCCTGTTTCAGGAAGGCTTCCTGATTCCGCACATATCCTGGCAAATCGGGGACAGCCACCACCTTGGCGCCGGCAATTTCCGCATCAATGCCGTAAATATCAAAGGTCGGCGTGTGGATCAGCACCGTATCACCGGGATTGACAAAAGTATTGACAATCAGGCTGATAATTTCATCACCGCCGCTGCCGACCAGGACTTCTTCCGGCCGGCACGACACATAGTCTGCCAGAGCAGCCCGCAGCTGTTCTGCAAACGGATCAGGGTAATGGTACGACGGCGTCTGGTCCAGCTGTTTCAGAAACTCTGCCTTAACGGCTGGAAAATCAAAGATATTATAGGGACTTTCATTGGCATTAATAACCGTATGTTCCCTGATTTCCGGTACGTGATACGGTTCAAAGGAGCGAATCGTATGGCGAAGCCAGTTATTATTCATGAAGTCTCCTCCTTACAGCCAGGCCATGAGCCTGCAGCCCTTCTACGTTGGCAAACTGAATGACTTTTTCTGCAACATTTTCAAAAGCTTCTTTATTATACTGAAGGAGGCTGCTTCTCTTGACAAAATCATACACGCCCAGAGGAGACGAAAAGGCAGCCGTCCCCATTGTCGGCAGCGTATGATTCGGTCCGGCAATATAATCGCCAATTGGTTCTGTCGTATACGTTCCCAGGAAAATAGCCCCGGCATTGACGATCTGCGGCACATATTGTTCCGGCTGTTCAAATTCAATTTCCAAGTGTTCCGGTGCAATGAGATTCATGATTTCCACAGCCTGCTTGTGGTCTTTGGTGACAAAAATCTTGGCGTAATTTTCAATGGAAGCGCCGGCAATTTCCTTTCGCGGCAGTTCTTCCAGCTGCCGTTTGACTTCTCCTTCGACCTTTTTGGCAAATGCCGCATCTGGCGTAACCAGAAAGACAGCAGCCCGCCGGTCATGTTCGGCCTGAGCCAAAAGGTCCGCAGCCACCCACACGGGATTGGCTGATCCATCGGCCAGGACGCCGACTTCGCTGGGGCCGGCAATCATGTCAATGCCGACAGTACCAAATACAAGGCGCTTGGCCATGGCCACATAGGCGTTGCCAGGGCCGACGATTTTAAATACAGGCGGAATCGATTCCGTGCCGAATGCTGCGGCAGCAATCCCCTGAGCGCCGCCGACTTTATAGATTTCCGTTGCTCCTGCTACATGAGCAGCAGCCAGAATATAGGGGTTTACCGAGCCATCTTTAGCCGGTGGCGTAAAGACGGCAATAGACGGAACGCCGGCAACATGAGCTGGAATCGTATCCATCAGAACGGTAGACGGATAAGCCGCCGTGCCGCCTGGTACGTAAACGCCGACTCGCTGAATAGGCGTAAACTTGGCTCCCAGACGTACGCCGGGACGGAACGTATCTATCCAGGTCTTTTCTACCTGGCGCTGATGATAGGTCCGGATATTTCCGGCAGTTTCTTCCAATACGGCCATAAAATCGGCGCCGACTTGTTCGACAGCCTTATCTATTTCTGCCTGTGTCACCAGGAAGGAATCAAGATGGACGCCATCAAACCGTTCGGTCAGTTCCCGCACGGCTGTATCGCCCTGTTCCTGCACAGCCTGCAGAATATCTTCTACACTCTTGCGTATTTCTGCACTTTCCGACTGATTCCGCTTCGTAATGCGGCGTATATCGCGGAGCGTCAGCCCCTGTTCCGGTACAGTAATCCATTCCATACATCTTCCCCCTCAGTTATGCTTCCATTTCTTTTTGCTGAATTACAGTCATCAGTTTCTTTATTTCTTCATACTTCATTTTAAACGACACGGGATTACAGATCATGCGGGCACTGAAATCCATGAAATATTCCAGCACTTCCAGGCCATTAGCCCGCAGGGTATTGCCTGTTTCCACAATATCGACAATGACGTCGGACAAGCCGACAAGCGGTGCCAGTTCGACAGAACCATTTAATTTAATAATATCCACACTGTGATGGTTCTGTTCAAAATGACTCCGCGCAATACGCGGATACTTTGTACCAATCGTAATGCGCTTGGTCATGTCCACAGGCTTTCCGGCAATGCCGGCAACAGCCATGCGGCAGCGGCCAATGCCCAGATCCAGTACTTCGTATACGTCTGCATCCGGTGCTTCTTCTACGAGCACATCTTCACCGACAATGCCGACATCAGCCGCACCGCGTTCCACATATACGGCCACATCAGGCGACTTGACCAGCGTAACCTTCAGGAGACCTTTGCTGTCTTCAAAAATAAGCTTGCGGCTGTCCAGAGAATAGGTTGGAAAATCATAGCCGCTTTCCTGCAGGTACGTCATGACCGCTTTATGAATACGCCCTTTGGCGAGCGCAATATGAATTGCCATGTTACAGCCCCCTTACCAGTTCTTCCAATTCCACAGCCGTCAGTTCTTTGCCATCTTTATAATACGAACCATTCCGATAAATGGCATGAATGCTGTAATCGCGGCTGTCAATGAAGGAAGAATCGGGATATGCCGCAACGCGGAACCCCAGGGACCGCCAGTACATCAGATCGCGGATAACGGTCTGATCCGCTTTGGTATACGATACGACGAGCTGGAACGACGGTTCTGTATGAGCCAGCAGGCCGGCGTCACTCATATATTCATAGAGCAAATTAATATTCATGCCAAACCCGCAGGCCGGCCGGTCTACGCCAAACTGCGCAGATAACGTATCATACCGCCCGCCATCAATGACATCATACAAAGCGCCGTCAATATATACTTTAAAGACCGTATCCGTATAGTAATCCAGTTTGCTGGCAAAGCCGAAGTCCAGCTGCACTTTATCAGCAAAACCGGCATACAGAATATAATCGTATACCCGTTCCAGCCGGGACAGCGCGTTGAGCATGCCGCTGTTAATGCTGTATTCTCTCGCCTTGCTGAGAGTCTGCGCATAGGGACCAAATAAAACGGGCAGCGCTTCCAGCGCCCGCCGGGCGTCGCTGTTTAATGCCAGCGAGGCTACATACCGCCGCAGCGCAACCAGATTCCGGTCAGACAAGTACTCCCGAAGCTGCATTTTTTCCTGCTCCGACAGGGGCAGTCCGTCAAACAGTGCCTGTGTATAGGCAGCCGTTCCCATATCAATGCGGATCTGTTCCACACCGACGGCCTTTAACACTTCGGCAGCCATGACGATGACTTCGCCGTCGCATTCCGGACTGGAATCGCCCAGAATTTCAATGCCTCCCTGCAGAAAATCCTTGCCGTATGTAGAGCGGCCAAAATATTCGCGAAATACAGTGCTGACATAGCCAAATTTAAGCAGCTGGTTCGACCGTGGAAATTCACGGGCTGCTGTTTCTACCAGCGGCAGCGTAACATCGGGACGCAAAACGAGAACCCGTCCGTCTGTATCAATGGTCTTGACCATCTGCTGACGCAGATGAGGGAAAAAGTGCTGGTATACATCATAATCTTCAAAACTCGGCGTTTCAATAATTTTACAGCCGTGGTTCATAATGACAGAAACAATCTTGCCCTGAATTCGGTCATAATTTCGCATTTCATCATGGTGGAGCATCTTCACTCCATCCAATGTATTGTGTTTCACGCGATGACCTCCTTTTTCTATCTCTCTTTTCTTTATTTCGGTAAAGTAATAAAGAAAGCAGCTGTGGTACATTGTACCACAAAGCAGGAAAAATAAAAATACCTTTTACAGAAAAACCCTGCCTTTTTTATAGAAACCTTACACATCCTCTTCAGCAGTCTTCAGAATTTTACGGACTGCCTTTTCAAATTTAGGCCGCGGAATCATCACGCGATGTCCACAACCGCAGCAGCGAATGACAAAATCCACGCCAATACGCATGACTTCCCACTCATTCGTTCCACACGGATGGGCTTTCTTCATCTGTACGACGTCACCTACATGATAACGGACAAAATTGGCCATATACTCACACCTCTTTATCTTAATC
>NZ_CATWFF010000070.1 GCF_958350005.1 uncultured Megasphaera sp.
GTTCATTACAGGCATACATCGTCTTGTATTTTGAGAGGAGTAGTATATAATAAGATTCGACCTGAAGTATGAGTGGCTGTAACATGAACTATTGATTTCCATTATAAGCCCAGTACTTCAAAAATCTAAAAGGAGGTTATTTTGTATGAACGGTTTGTATTTAGTTATTATCTCTGCATTAGTTTTCGTACTGGCATACCGTTTTTACGGCGCATTTATTGCTGCTAAAGTATTAACAGTCAACCAGTACAAAGTCACACCGGCATTCCGCTTCGAAGACGGACATGACTATGTTCCTACGAACAAATACGTCGTATTCGGCCATCACTTCGCAGCTATCGCCGGCGCTGGCCCTCTCGTAGGCCCGGTTATTGCCGCCCAGTTCGGTTATTTGCCTGGTGCCTTGTGGATTCTCATCGGCGGTGTACTTGCCGGTGCCGTCCACGACATGGTTATCCTCTTCGCTTCCATGCGGTATGACGGCAAGTCCATTGCCGAAATCGCAAAAGCCCAGATTGGTGACAAAATCGGCCTGGCAACGTCTTTCGCCGTATTGTTCCTGAACATCCTGGCTATGGCCGGCATGGCCGTCGTCATTGTCAATGCCCTGCATGACAGCCCGTGGGGCACGTTCACCATTGGCATGACCATTCCTATTGCTATCTTCGTTGGTCTGTACTTGCAGTTCCTCCGTCCCGGCAAAATTCAGGAAGCTACGATTATCGGCGTAGCCCTCGTATTGCTCGCCGTTGTCGTCGGCCCGTCCGTCCAGGCATCGCCTACGCTGGCTCCGCTCTTTACGATCAGCGCACAGGGCATCGGCATTGCCCTGATCATTTACGGTTTCATTGCCGCTGCTCTTCCGGTATGGCTCCTTCTTGCTCCGCGTGACTATTTGTCCACGTACATGAAAATCGGTACGATCGGCGCCCTGGCCCTCGGCATCATCGTCGTCGGCCCTAACGTCGAAATGCCGGCAGTTACTCAGTTCTGTGCCGGCGGCGGCCCCGTTATTACAGGTCCTGTTGTTCCGTACATTTTCATCACCATTGCCTGCGGCGCTATTTCCGGGTTCCACTGCATGATTTCCACCGGCACGACGCCTAAGATGCTGATGAATGAACGTTCCATTCTCCCCGTTGGCTACGGCGCCATGCTGACAGAATCCTTCGTCGGCATGATGGCCCTCATTGCAGCCTGTGCCCTGCAGCCGGCTGACTACTTTGCCATCAACTCTTCGGCAGCTCATTTCCAGGCTCTGGGAATGCAGGTAGTCGATCTGCCCATGCTGAACCAGATGGTCGGTGAAGACGTTGCCCATCGTCCGGGCGGTGCTGTTTCCCTGGCTGTCGGCATGGCTCATATCTTCTCCCGTATTCCGGGACTTGATCACCTCATGAACTACTGGTATCACTTCTGCATCATGTTTGAAGCACTGTTCATCATGACCATTATTGACGCCGGCACTCGTGTTGGCCGCTACATGGTTCAGGAACTGATTGGCCGCGTATGGCCGAAATTCGGCGATCCTCAGTGGCTCCCGGGCAACATCATCGCATCTGCTCTGATCTCCGGCTCCTGGGGCTACATCGTACTGCAGGGCAGCCTGTCCACGATTTGGCCTATCTTCGGCGTATCCAACCAGTTACTGGCTATTATTACGCTGGCTATTTCCACGGTCGTTATCTGCAGCCTGGGCAAAGCCCGCTATGCGTGGGTAACGGTCATTCCCTGGGCATTCCTGACAGTCGTTATTTTCTGGGCAGACTTCCTCAACATGTTTGAAATTTATCTGCCAAAAGGCGAAATGCTCATGTTCGTCGTTTCGGCTATTATGGCCGTCCTGGTTATCCTCATCAGCATTGCTTCTGTCAAGAAATGCCTGTATCTGGCCAAGACCGTTCCGGCAAGCTACGACACGACGGAAACGGTGGAAGCAGAAGAAATCAAGCATCTGGAACAACTCGTTGCCCAGCAGGATGACGAAGGTGCCAGAGCTAGACGCTTCAAAGAACTCACCATTGCTCATCATTAATCGTTAATGGCGCAGTGATCGCTTCATAACACAAAATACCCTCGTTGCTGACTTCCAGCGACGAGGGTATTTTCATAGGTCCCTGCAGGAAACGGTTATTTCATACAGTACCACAAAGCCAGTAATACCAGGAGAAATACCACGTTGGCAATGGTAAACAGACAGAAATACCGGCCCTTTTCCTGCGGCATTTCGACGGCAATCTGGCGATACGAAATCAGACTGGCCATGGAGGCAATGAGCGTCCCCAGGCCGCCCAGATTGGTGCCGACAATAAGATCCATAAATTTCTCCGTAAATCCCGACAGAAGCAGTGCTGCCGGCACGTTGCTGATACACTGCGATGCCAGGACCGCAATGACCACTTCCTGTCCGGCAATTTGCTGTGCCATCCATTCAGAAAAGGCCGGGATACGTCCTACATTCCCAATGAACAGGAAAAAAGCGATAAAGGTCAGGAGCAGCGAATAATCAACATGATACAGTACGTCACGGCGCGTACATAAGATACCGACGCCGACGAGCAGGAAGGCCAGCTCATACGGCAAGATACGTGCCACTGCCAGCAGACAGACCAGGAACAACACGGCATAGAAACACACAAGGCCACGATGTACGATGCCGTCAGGCTGTGCAATTCTGGGAACAGCAGACAAATCAGCAGGCAAGGTACGACAAAGCAGGATCGCCCAGCCGACAAGCAGCAACAGGGATGCCAGGCTATAGGGCAGCATGAGAACCACAAACTGCCAGCCAGTGAGGCCGCTTTGCCCGTATAAATACAGATTCTGCGGATTGCCCACAGGCGTTGCCATACTGCCCAGATTGGCAGCAATCGTCTGCATGGATATGACCGGAAGCACCAGCGAATGGTACAGCGAAGGGTCCAGACGGCGCAGAACGACAAAGGCAAAGGGAACAAAAGTAAGCAAAGCTACGTCATTGGTAATGGCCATACTGCCGAAAAAGCAGAGCCCTACCAGAGACAGCACCAGCTGCCTCGTCGTATGACAACGCTGCAGGAGCATCTTTCCCAGGCAGCTGAAAACACCTTGCCGCCGCATCCCGGTCATGACGGCCATGAGAGAAAATAAAATGGCCAGTGTGCGAAAATCCAGATAGGCAAGATACTCCCTGTCCGGAGGGACCCAAACCGCGGAAAGGACGGCCAACACGACTGCCACAATCAGCACGATTTCCTGCTTTACCAGTTGTCTGACTCTCATAAAATGCCTCATTTCCCCATACTGCCGTTACGACGATACACGCCTGTACAAAATAATGTATTCCCAGTATAGCAGAAGCAGGACCTCGAATAAAGCGGCATGGAGGCAGTTTTATCTAAAGAAAGTTCTTCTATGAAAATCTCATAACTAGAAGTATAATAAAATTAATGTAATATATGATGTCAAAATATATGAAGAAAAGGAATCACACTTATGGACACAGAAAAATACATGCGCATGATACGGAATAATCCGTATGTTATCGAGCGGATTGAAAATCCTACAGATGCCATGAAGCTCCTTGCCGTTCAGCTCAACGGCCTGGCACTGCAGTACATTCAAAATCCGACAGAAGAAATGCAGGAAGCTGCCGTCGCCAATACGGCCCGGGCTATCCAGTTTATTGATCACCCTTCAGAAGCACTGCTGCTGAAGGCCGTTCGCATGAGCTGGAATAATCTGGCCTATATCCCCAACCCGCCACAGGCACTCATAGACGCCGCACTGGCACAGTCCGGCTGGGCCATCAAATTTGTCTCCCACCCCAGCGAAACGATGCAGCTGGAAGCAGTGCGTAAAAATTATGACGCTATCAAATATATTCACGCCCCCAGTACGGCCGTTCAGGAAGAAGCAGTGCGTCAGAATTATGAAGCCCTTCGGTATATCGAACAGCCTGCTTCCAGCGCCGTATACCTGGCTATCCGCGAAAACGAGCAGGCCGTACGCCTCCTGGCCCAGCCAACGCACGAAGAACTGCTGCAGTTTATCCGCATCAATGTGCTGACCGTAAAATACCTGCCGCCGAACTGCGACGTATCGCGGCAGGAAATTAAAGACACCATTAAAGACGTACTGGCTCAGCAGGATGTAGACGAGCAGTACGTCCGCAACTTCATTAACTGCACGGCCCTGAACATGACGCCTATGGAAAAGGTCAAACTCGTCGATGCCTGGGGCAGTGCCAAAGCCCGTAAAATTACAGTAGATGAAAAATTAACCATTCAATAGGGAGTGTAATCATGAACTTTATCGATACTCTGCAAAGTGCAGAATTAGTATTAGCTGCCGGCGAAGTGCCTCTTCTCGTCGGCGAAACAGGCATTGGCAAAACATCTCTGGCCCGGGAAATTGCCAGAAAAAATGACTGGAGTCTTATCGGCATTGACGGCAATCTCCTGAAAGAAGGGGAAATCGGCGGCTTGCCAACAATCGAAACGTATGAACGACGCGACGCAGCCGGCCAGGTAAAGCAGGAAAAGACGACGATTTACGCCGTCCATAACAAGCTCCGTGCCATAGATGCAGAAATTGCCAAGGGCCGCACAGTCCTCCTGTTTATCGATGAAATCAACCGCTGTGAACATGCGGTGCAGCAGGAACTGATGAACCTTATTCTGAACCGGGAAATTAACGGCCATGTTCTGTCGAAGGACGTACGTATTCTTGCCGCCATGAATCCGACCAGCTCCTATGATTACGAAGCTGTAGACATGGATGCCGCCCAAAAGAACCGTTTTGTCTGGCTCTATATGGAACCGGATTACCTGCAATGGCTCGACTGGGCTGAAGAAGCGGGCATTGATCCGAAAGTGATGGAATTTATTTCGACCTTTCCGGAATATCTGGATCGGCACAATGACGACGATATTAACGCGACGCCGCGCAGTTACGAACGAATTTCTGCACTGTACAAAATCTACAAGGAACAGAAGCAGGCAATTCCGCAGTCTGTATTTTTCAATGTCATCCGCGGCAATGTAGGGAAACTGATTGCCGAAGAATTCGTTCATTTTGTGACTACCGATGCCAAGCCGCTTATTTCCTATGACGATGTATTTGCCGGCACACAGCTGAATCCTGCCCTGTCAGAACGGGTTACGGCAGAAAGCCACACTCGTCTGTATCTGGCAGCGAAAAACCTGCTGAAACGGCTGGATTCAACGATTGATGCCGACGGAAACGATGCAGGCGCCGCTATTACGCGTCTGATGGGATTTATATCTCTCTATCCTGTGGACCTGCGCATAGGCATTATGAAAGACATAAAGGCCCATTTTCCCCGTGTATATGCCCACGCTATTGACAGCAAAGTATTCGTAGACGCCTATTTCCAGGCCTTTCGCACGGTATAGCCGCCATGGATACGACAACACTGACCATCGAAGCGACGCAGCTGCTGCAGGAAGCCTCCATCATCGCCGATGATATACGAAAACAACATCCCCGTAAAGTACCGGTACCGCAGGCATTTTCCCGGAAATTCTTTGCCCTCGTAGACAAGCTGAACCTGCGGCTCATGGAAGATAAAGACAACTTCTATGGCTACTTTTTATTTCAAATGGGCAAATCCATTCGTTTCGACATAACCGATGCTTCCGCAGTGAACTTCAAGGGCACGCAGTATGTCATCTACTTCAATCCCCTGCAGTTCCTGCCTTTGTCGCCGGAACAGATGGAGACATCCATAAAACACCAGATTCTGCATATTGTCTCGCTGCACCTTATCCGGGCCCGTGAACTGCGCCATCAGTACAGCAGGCTGGCCATGAATCTGGCCATGGACGTCGTCGTCAATACCTATCTGGATCACCTGCCGCCCTTCTCGACGACCCTGGACTGGGTAAATATGAATTATGGCCTCGTCATGACGCCTTTTGAAAGCTTTGAATACTATGCGGACCACATTCAGACTGCCATCGATCTGAGGACAGATAAGAAGGATCTGCCAGAAGAAGAAAGCAAATCCGATGAAAACGTGTCTGTATCGTATGATGCCAAACACACCCATGACATCTGGGATGATTCAGATGATCTCGATACGCAGAGCCTGCAGAAATTTACAGCAAAATTCATCGATGCAGCCCATAAGGGGACCCTTTCCAACTATCTGGAAAGCATGATCGAGTCTTTGAAAGACGAAGAAAATGCCCTGCCCTGGCACTGGTACCTGAAAAAACTGGTCGGCTCCGTTGCCAGCGGCATAAAAAAGACGACCATGCGCCGCGACCGCCGTCAGCCATCGCGCCTCGATCTGCCGGGCCGTCTGCGCGCCCACAAGGCCCGCCTGTTCATTGCCCTGGACATCAGCGGCAGTATCAGCGACAGCGAATTCAAACAGGCCATGCAGGAAGTCCTGCACATCGTCCGCCACTATGACCACGAAGTGACTATCATAGAATGTGATGATGAGATTCGCCGCATCTACGCCGTACGCCGCCTGGAAGACGTCAAAAAACGTCTCGACGTCCACGGCGGCACAGCCTATTCTCCGGTCTTTGAATACGCCAATACCCATCCGGTAGACCTGCTGGTCTACTTCACAGACGGCAAAGGGGAAGAAAAATTAACGGTCAAGCCGCAGGGATACAAAGTCCTCTGGGTACTATCCGGACGAGGGACAACGCTGTCCGTAAAAGAACCGTACGGCCTGGTGAAAAAGCTGAAGCATCTCAGTGACTACGACCCTTCCCTCGACTTCGACGACGTCGAAAAAGGCGGATTCTCCATGAACAACCAGGAAGGTATCAGCATGGGCTGATGCTGCAAATATAACATCAGTACAACAACGCGCCGTCAGGCTTAGACCTGACGGCGCGTTTTCATTTGCAGAAAAACCGGCTGAAACAGCAAAATCTTCACAATTTCTCAAACATATATCCATGTACTCTTCATAGTATGCTCCTATACTAAGATCCGAACAAGGAGATGATATACTATGGCTTCTGAAAAAGACGCAGATGTCCTGATCGTCGGCGGCGGTCTGGCCGGACTGAGCGCCGCATATACATTGGCGAAAGCGGGAAAACAGGTGCTGCTTCTGGAACGGGGACCGCAATGCGGTGCCAAAAATGTCAGCGGCGGCCGCATATACGGCGCAGCCCTGGAAGACCTGCTGGGTCCGTCGCTGATGAAGCGGGCTCCCCTGGGACGACGTATCTGTCAGGAAGAACTGACACTGCTTTCAGCAGATACAGCAACGACAGTGTCCCACCAAATGGGCAAGACCAGTGCACGTAAATTTTCCTATTCCCTATTGCGGGCGCCTTTTGATGCCTGGCTGGCCAAGCAGGCCGAACAGGCCGGCGCTATGATCGCCACAGGCATGCAGGCAGAGGATATGCTGATTACGGATGGAACCGTAACCGGCATTCACAGCAAAGGAGAAACTATATCGGCCGATGCAGTCCTGCTTGCTGATGGTATCCACAGTTTTCTGGGCCAAAAAGCAGGATTGCGCCAAGACGTTGCCAGCAGTGCCGCAGGATTAGGTGTAAAGGCTGTAATTTCCCTGCCGGAATCTGTCCTGTACGATCGTTTTCACCTGTCTGATACACACACAGGGGCGGCCCATCTATACGCAGGCGAAACCGGCGGCATACCAGGAGGTGCCTTTCTCTATACCAATCCAGCCAGCATATCCATCGGCGTGGTGTTAAATTTGCACGATCTTGCCCAGTCCCGCAAGGATATCCGGCAAATCTGGCAGGATGTACTCCGCCACCCGGCTATTTCTCCGCTCCTTGCCGGCGGTACCATATCTGAATATTCCGCCCATCTCGTACCGGAATCGGGCTTTCAGGGCGTACCGGCCCGGCTCGGACGGCCAGGCTGTCTGCTTCTGGGCGATGCTGCCGGTTTCTGCCTGAACCTGGGCTTTACCATTCGCGGCATGGATCTGGCCGTCTGGAGCGGCATCGCCGCTGCTAAGGCCGTTCTTACCGCTCCATCAGCCAATGCGCTGCCGCAATATTACAAAAAAAACCTGCAGCCTCTGCTCTCGCTGATGAAGCGCTTTCGGAACTATCCGTCCCTTCTCGCAAATCCCCGTTTCTTCTCTGCCTATCCGCAGATGATAAATGAACTGATGGATGCCCTGTATACTATGCACGGAACGGACGCTGCCCCGTCACCGCTGAAAGCAGGACTGTCGATTGTACGCCGTACTGTCGGCATCCGTCACATTCTTACTGATTCCTGGGAGATGATCCGCTCACTATGATATCCAATATGACAACAGAAGATTTATTAGGATGCAACCGCTTCTCCATCGACGCGGCACATGCCCACATTCTCGTCGATACGTCCCGCTGTCTGCACTGTCAGGAAAAACCCTGTCTGCGCTGCTGTCCTGCCCATCTGTATGTATGGGATAACGCCCGGCAGACCCTGCATTTTGACTATACAGGCTGTCTGGAGTGCGGCACATGCCGTCTCGTCTGTGCAGAAAACGGAAACGGCGGCATAACGGCCTGGTCCTACCCGCAGAAAACCTTTGGCATCCACTATCGCCAGGGCTGATCTATTATCCTGAAAAGGAGAGACTATTCATGAAAGATGTACTAAAACAAAAACTGACTGTCTTAAGTGCAGTTCTCGTGACCTCGCTGTTCTGGATGACGCCAGGTCCGTCTCTGGCCATGGATATGCCGCCGGAAACAGCATCACAGACGCAGTCCATGGACAACATGCCCGGCATGAACCACAATGACGCCATGCAGGGACATACGGAATCCATGGACAACATGCCCGGCATGAACCACAACGACGCCATGCAGGAACATATGGAATCCATGCACGACATGCCTGGCATGGAATCTCCGGAACAAACACCGGCAAGCGATCCGGCCTGGCCTATTTTACTGACCTTTCTTGCCCTATCTGTTATCGTCATTATTGCTGCCGCTGTTCTGCGGGCCAAGCAGACAAAGCCAGCTCATCGAGGAGGCCCTAACCCATGAAATCCGTATCTTCCTTACTTACCCGAATGATGCACAGCCGCTGGTATCCGGGAATCATTCAATATCCCGTATTAGCAATCTTTATTTTTATTACGTATGAACTCTTTTTCGGCCCCATCAATGCCCATCATAATGTAGGCACAGCACTGACATGGGTATTATGGTGGCCTCTGCTGCCGCTGCTCTTTTTGCTGAGCGGCCGTTTCTGGTGCGCCATCTGTCCCTTTGCTACCATCAGCGATGCAGTACAGCGCCTGGTCGGCAACAACCGGCCTGTGCCCCGTTTTCTCAAAAAATATGGTATCTGGCTAATCGATGCCTTCTTCATTGCCATTACGTGGAGTGACCATGTTTTCGGCATCGTAGAATCGCCGCGCGGCTCTGCCTTTATGATGGTGCTCATCGCCTTGGGTGCCATTACGGCCGGCGCCTTCTTTGAACGCCGTACATGGTGCCGCTATATCTGTTTTCTCGGCGGCCTGGCCGGAAACTATTCCCGAACCGGTCTGGTCCAGCTCCGCGGCACGCCGTCTATTTGTCAGAACTGTAAGACTGCATCCTGTTATCGCGGCAGCAGCGCAGCCAAAGGATGTCCCATGTTTGAATACGTCCGCACCATGGACACCAGCGCCCGCTGCAATCTCTGCGGCCGCTGCGTAAAAAATTGCCCCAATCATTCCATTCACGTATCTCTGCGCCGACCCTTCAGTGAACTGTGGTTTATTACGCGGCCGCGCTATCAGGAATCCTTCCTGGCCGTCGTCATCATGGGCATCGTATTCGTGCAGAACATGACTATGCTCTCGTTCTGGCAGCACTGGCAGACAGCATTGGAAACACTGCTCCATACGCAGAATTATGCCATTACCTTTACGATTATTTTCCTCATTGCCATGGCCATACCGGTTGGACTGCTCTATCTGGCAAGCTGGGCTATGTCCCATATGAACAGTGAATCAACGCATATGAATTTTGCCCGCTTCGGCTATGCCCTGATTCCGCTGGACTTTTCCGCTCACATGTCCCACAATCTGTTTCACCTGCTGGCAGAAGGAAATACGCTCATTAATACGGGGAAAGCTGCACTGGGCTTAGGGGCATCCAACCTGCCGCCAGCCGTTCTCTCCATGGGAACCATACAGATTCTGCAATATCTGCTGCTCACTATCGGCGGCCTGGGTTCGATATATACAGCCTACAGAATCGCCAAAGCCAATTACAGTAATACCCGGCCGGCCAAGATCATCATTCCCATGCTCCTCCTGCTCGTCGTCCTCTTCCTGGTCAACGCCTACACCTTCTCTCAACCCATGATGCACCGTATGTAGTCTATGACC
>NZ_CATWFF010000071.1 GCF_958350005.1 uncultured Megasphaera sp.
TAGAAGGCGTTACCATTAGGCGTTCGGCTGATGGCTGCATTTCTATTGGCATTCATTATCCGTGTATTACGCTGAAAGGGCTTGAATACCTGCAGGAAAACACGCTTATGAAACGGGCGTACCGGCTGGCCAAAGGGATTAAAGACATTACGCCAGGTTTATAAAAAAACTATATACAGGATACAAGGCAATGTGATACTTTTTCACGTTGCCTTTTTTCATGCCCAAAATGAAAGGGGGTGAAAACTTGATACGATACGACAGAGTAGAAATAAAGGCCACCAAGACGCCGGAGGGATTTATCAAAGACAGCCCGGTTATTGGCCGCACGGGCTTAATGACGTACTACAACCACGACGGCAGTAAGCGTATAGAGTACCGACCGCCGGAGGAAGCATTCAACGCCGACAGCCTGGCCAGCCTTTTAGGCAAGCCGATCACCATCGGACATAAAGCCATGGTAAACGCTGGCAACGCCGCACAGGTACAGCCCATCGGCACGGTACTGACAGGCGGCAGGCAGGACGGCAACGACATTGTGGCTGACGTAGTGATTTACGACCTGCCCACCGCCGCCCGTGAATTGTCATGCGGCTATCAGCTCGACCTTGACGAAACACCGGGCACAACGCCGGACGGCAAGCATTACGATGCCATTCAGCGGAACATTCGCTATAATCACGTAGCAGTGGTACCCCGCGGCCGGGCAGGCGTAGCACGGCTCAATATGGATGGCGACCAAGTAGACGACGAAGGAGGAAATCAAAACATGAACATGACGAAAGTAAGAACAGACAGCGGCATTGAATACGATGCAGCTCCAGAGGTAAAAGTGTACCTTGAAAAACTCTTGCAGGAACGCAAAGATGAACAGGCAAAAGTCGACAAATTGCAGGCAAAATATGATGCCGTACTCAGCGACTTAGACAAGGCCAAGAAAGACCATCAGGACGCAATGGAAAAGCAGAAAGCGCAGTTCGACGAAGCTGTAAAGGCTCGTGTGGCTATGCTTCAGACCGCAGAAAAGCATGGTATTGAAAAGGCTGACGAAATGACCGATAAAGATATCAAAATCGCCATTATTCAGAAAGTGCGCGGCGATTCTTTCAATCTGGATGGCAAAAGCGACGAATATATCAACGCCGCCTTTGATATGGCAAAAGACGAACAGGCAAAACACGCCGACGGTATGAAAAACCAGCGTCAACAGCTTATGAAAGGCGCAGACAGCAACCAGAATGAAGACGAATACGATGTTGACGCAATTATGGCGCAGATTCGCAAGGATGAAGCCGTTGCATTTGGTACTAAGGGGGAATAAGACATGGCACAGATTAAACCGTTTAGCTGGTATCAGCAGGGCATGGCCCCGGCGTTTCCGGGCATGAAAGCAAACACGACATTGGATACCGTCGATTCGTTTGCATGTGAAGGTGGCTGCAATCCGGGCGACCTGGTAATGCGTGGTACGGACAAAGAAAAGCAGGCAAAAGTAGTATCCGCCGCCGACGATAAGGCAATCGGCATTGTACTGCATGAACACCATGAACCGCGCGACCCGTATTATGCGGACGGGGAAAGTATTTCTGTTATGACGTCCGGCGACGTATATGTACAGGTAGCGGCAGATGTAGCAGCAGGCGACGCCGTGGCCTTTGAAGCAGGTACAGGCTATATTAAAGGTACAGAAACAACGCCGTCCGGCAATGTATATCTGAAAGGCGCAGATGCTGGTGATGTTGTACCGGTACGCATTCGGAACGCCGCCGCCATCGCTGTTACAGTAAAAGCGGCCGCTGCAAAAGCAGGAGAAGCCGTTGTGGACCAATCCAAGGTGGGGGAATAATCATGGCATACACAAAAAAGACATGGTCAACCGGTAACGTGATTACTGCTGATGCCCTGAATAACATGGAAACGGGAATTGCCGACGCCAATACCCGAGCCATGACACCGGGGCCACAGGGAGAACAAGGACCCAAAGGTGACAAAGGCGATAAGGGAGAACCGGGCACAGCTGGAGCTGCTGGCCCCAAAGGCGATAAGGGGGATAAAGGCGATACCGGAGCTGCTGGAGCCGCAGGCGCAGCAGGTGCAAAAGGTGCGGGCGTCAAATCCCTTACCCTTACGATTAACGGCACGGCCATTACTGGTACGTGCACACTCACAGATAACAGCACGGTCGCCGTTACGGGTACATATACCCCGGCTTCTGGTTCGTAATTTAGGAGGATGATATAAATGGCAAAAGTAAACTATGATGAAAGAGATTATGCTGCACTGGTAGCGTCTAATAACCTTGACGCCGCCGGTTCTGCTTTCGTAGCTCGGCAGCTCACTATGGTACGGGCTCAGGTACTGAGAGTCAAAAAAGCAACATTGAACGCCTTTACGGTATTCCCCGTCACAACGGATATTCCGGTAGGCGCAGAAACGGCTCTGCAGCGCACCTATGATTCTGTCGGCGTTGCTGAAATCATCAGCAACTGGGCAGATGATTTGCCACGCGTCGATATTCTGGCACAGGAAACATCTGTAAACGTCAAAATGCTGGGCGATGCTTACGGCTACAACTACCGTGAAATTCAGAATGCCCAATTTGCAGGCATTAACCTGTCCGCAGAAAAAGGCCGGGTTGCAAAATATGGCGTTGACTACAAACTCAATCAGATTGCATGGCATGGCGATAAAGCTCATCATATTACAGGCTTTTTGGATAACCCCAATATCAACGAATTTACACTGCCGGGCGATGGTGCCAACAACTCCACGAAGCTGGTAGACAAGACGGAAGAACAGGTATTCCGTGACTTGAATAACTTCATTGAATCTATCCCGGAAGCAACGAATCAGGTAGAACAGGCCAACGCGTTATTGTTGCCGCCGTCTGTTTATACGTTCCTGGCCACGAAACGGCTGGGCGATACGGAAACAACGTATCTGAACTTCTTCAGACAGATTCATCCTGAAATCACAAACATCGCCAAGGTGCTGGAACTGAAAGGCGCAGGCCCGGACGGCAAAGACGTCATGATTGCAGGCTTCTTCGACCCGTCTTATATCAAGTTTGAAATTCCTATCCGCTTCGATCAGCGGCCTGTCGAATACCGCAATTTGGAATACGTTGTGAATTGCGTAGCATCTACCGCAGGCGTTACTGTCATTATGCCGTTTGCATTTGCCAAGGCTTACGGCTGCTAACTAAGGAGGGCTTACTATGTTTATCCTGTTAAACCAGACATCACGCGTCATTTTCGCAGGCGGCTATCGGCTTGTTCCCGAAATTCCGCAGGAAATCGACGCCGACAAAAAGGAATTCATGGCCATGTATCCCCGGTTATCGTCTATGATGGACGCCGGGGAAATCAAGGCCGTTACGAAAACCGCCGCCAAAACAGCGACGCAGAACGTTGAAAATATGACCATTGCCCATTTAAAGGAATACGCAAAAGGGAAAGGAATTACCGTTCCGGATGGTCTGAAAAAAGACGACATTGTCGAATTGATTCAGGCCGCTGGCTAAGGTGGCCATTATGACACAACTCGAATTATTCCGTAAAATTGCGCCTGAATTGGACACGTTTGACGACGATGAAGTCAATGACGTACTTTGTTTTATCGGGGACATAGTAAGCAAGAAACAATTTGGCAAGGTATATGATCGGGCCGTCGCACTGTTGGCGGCTCATCAGCTTACCTTACAGAACATAATTCGAAACGACGAAACCGGCGGGGCGGCGACGTCTATCACGGCGGGCGCAGTGACGTCTGAACGGGAAGGCGACCTGCAGCGGTCCTATGGCGGCGTGTCCAGCTCATCCAATGCAGCAGACGACCTGCTGAAAAAGACCGTATACGGCCTGCAGTATTTGGCGCTTCGTGACTTGTTTATTGTCCCTGTTATGACACGTATGGGGTGATGATATGGCAAACGTGCGAGACGTTGACATGGGATACCAGAAAATAACGGTAACACTGAAAGAGCTTGACGGCAGACGCGTAGAAGCCGGCGTATTTGCCGATGCTGGCACCGCAAAAGACGGCAAAACAAGCCTGGCTGATATTGCCTATTGGAATGAGTACGGCGTTACTATCAACGTATCGGATAAAATGCGGAAGTATTTGCACGCCAACGATATTCATTTAAGCCCTGGCAAGACAAGTATTCATATCCCGTCACGGCCTTTTATGCGTCAGGCCGCTGACAAGAATATGGGAAAATGGGGCGATACAGCGGAAAAGCTGGTAAAAATGATTGCTTACGGTATGTCGGCACAGCAGGGCCTTGAACTTCTGGGCATACAGGCCAAAGGGGATATACAGGACATTTTCACGTCTGGCAGTTTTGCGGCCAATTCCCCGGCAACGATTGCGAAAAAAGGCTCATCACGCCCACTTATCGACAGCGGCAGTTTACGTGACAGTGGCGTCGATTTTCGTACCAAGTAGGAGGTAGCCATGGGATTTAGACGACCGGTACAGGTGATTCGACAGGCGACGGGAACCGTTGGCAGTGACGGCTATTACACGCCGGGTTCAAAAGAAACCATCATCATATACGCCTCGGTGCAGCCACTCAATGCCAACGAGTATACACAGTTGTCCGTAGCCGGTGCCAGAAATACCCGATACGTTAAGGCATACACCACCACGCGCTTATATACGGCTCATGAAACAAACTGGGAAGCCGCACAATATGATGGTCAGTTTCAGGCGGACATCATCATCTGGCAGGGTAGCCGGTATAAGGTGATTCAGTGCGACCCATTTCAGAGCGGCGTAATTAGCCATTACAAGGCTATTGCTGAGGAGGTGTTGCCAGGTGACGAATGAACAGCGGCAGTTTATCCATGATTTACTGGCTGAACTGCTGAATCTGCCTAAATCGGCGGTTATTTGGGGCAATCAGCACGACATGCCCCGTCAAGACAAGGCTTATGCTACCATCCGCATATATAACGCCCATCGGGAAGCCGCTGAAGAATTGCGGCCAACGGATACGTCTGGCATGGTAAATGTAGTAGAGCCTACAGCTGCCACGGTGGAAGTACAGTATACAGACAGACTGAAAAACGACCCGTGCGAGGTCGTAAACAACATGGTATTGGGACTCAAAAGGCCATCTATTGTAGACCGTTGTCAGGCTGCAAGAGTGGCTTTTTTTGATGCCGGAAATGTACAGGATATATCGTTTACACTGGGCAATATCGCCTGGGAACATCGGGCGGCGGTAGACCTTAGTGTACGGTATATGGCCGAAGTACTCGACGAAGTTGGCTATATTAACGAAGTCAATGCAGGCGGCGTATTGACCGGCCCTGTCCTATCCGGCGAAGTCATTGTGAATTTGAACATCAAGGAAGGAGAGTAAAACATGGCAAGCATAGATCGCCTTGTAAACGTACAGATTACGTTAAATACGGCAGGCATTACGCAGGAGGGATTTTCCACGCTGTTATGCGTTGGCCCTCATGTATACGGCTTGACCCGTGTCAGCACCTACACCGACCCGAATCAGCTGATTGAGGACGGTTTTTCTGCTGACGATGCATTATATAAAATGGTATCGGCAGCCTTTGCACAGACCCCGTCCCCGGCGCAGGTAAAAGTAGGGCGGCAGCAGGTAAACGGGGTTACGGTAAAAATTGGGCAGTTAGGTGCAAACAGCACATATACGCTGACTGTTTCCAATGTGGCAGATAATGGCGACATTCGGGAAAAGGATTATACCTATACCAATAGCGGCGGTAGTGCGTCGGATATTTTAAACGGCTTACTGGCAGCGATTAACGCCGACAATGAAGCTGTTGTCTCCACTGGTTCTGCTGATCCGGATGCCGCTATTTCGCAGCTGCATGTTTCCGCTAAAAACCCCGGCACGGCCTTTTCTGTCAGGATTACGGACAATTTAACCGTAGAAATGGACGCTAGCAGTGAAGACATTGCCGATACCATGGCGGCGGTTATGAAATCAGATGACGATTTTTACGGCGTGGCCATTGCGTCCCGTGAAGACGACGACATTCTGGCTATGGCGGCATGGGCAGAAAGCAATGAAAAACTGTTCGGCACGGCTACGGCGGCTGACGGAGCAAAGAACAGTGAAATTACTAATGATATCGGCAGCCAGCTGATGGGCAAGAACTATTTCCGTACGTTCTGGTTCTATCACGCCAACGCCGCAACGGAATACCCGGAATGCGCTGTTATGGCCCGGTGCTTTGCAGTCAACCCCGGTGGTGAAACATGGGCAAACAAACAGCTGTCCAGCATTACGACCGACGATATTACTGAAACGGCATACAACGCCATTACAGGAAAGAACGGCAATACGTTCGAACGATTCCGTAATATTTCCATCACGCAGAACGGCAAAGTGGCCGCCGGTGAATGGATTGACGTTATCCGGTTCCGTGACTGGCTGGCTGAGGAAATCAAGGTAAACGTCATGAACCTGCTTGTCAATCGTGATAAGGTACCCTATACTGACGCCGGAATTGCGGCTATTGAAGGTCAGGTACGGGCGGCCCTGACGTTAGGCCAGCAACGTGGCGGCATTGCACCGACGGAATATACGGAAGACGGGCAGACCAACCTCGGCTTTACCGTATCCGTTCCATTGGCCTCCAGCATTTCCGCCAATCAGAAAGCCAGCCGTATTCTGAATGATGTGAAATTTACGGCCCGATTAGCAGGTGCTATTCACGTCGTAAACATTACGGGTAACTTGACGTATGAAAATCTGCTTGAAGCAGCAAACGCATAGAAAGGAGCAGGTAAATAATGGCAGAAAAAGGCGTACTTACATATGATCCGAAAAAGGTGCTTGTCATTTTGGGCGGTCAACAGCTGACGGGCTTTTCTGAAGACGATATTATCACCATCCGGCCCCTTGGCGACGGCATGACGATTTATGTTGGTGCAGATGGTGAAGTCGGTCGAAGCGTAGACCCGAACCAGTGTTTTGAAATTGAAATTTCCCTTGCTACGACATCACACAGCAATGATTACCTGTCCAGCCTGTACAATCAGGACCGGGCAAACGGCAACGCATTGAAGCCGCTTATGATTAAAGATTTGAGCGGTTCGACGCTGTTTTTTGCTGACCAGGCTTGGCCGCAGAACTTCCCGGAAGCAGGCCGGGGCCGTCAGATTGATTCTGTAAGCTGGACGCTCAACACGGGCACTGTAAACAATCCAATTATCGGGGGGAATGACTAATGTACGAAGGTGGAGACATCAAAACATACAAGCAGGGGGAATATACGTTTAGTATTCGCCAATTCCCTCCGTTTTACGCTATGAAAGTACTTGGCGAATTGCAGAAAGTCATTGCCCCATTGCTTGATGGAGCAGTAAGCGGCGTGTCGAATCCGGCTGTAAAAGACAGCAGCCGTTCTGACCTTGCTGTACTGGCAACGGTTGCAAGCGGCAGTTTTATTCAACTGTCCCAGCATATTGACGGCGCAGAATTTGAGCATATCGCCCATTTACTGCTCGACCCGGAATATGTATACGTCAAGGGTAAGTCGTATAAATCCACGACGAAACTGACAGAAGACGTTGTAAATGACGTATTCTCGGGCAGGCCCATCGACATGATTGTGCTGATGGTGAAAGTCGTGACAGTAAATTTTATGGATTTTGGCAAGCTTTGCAGTATCCCGTCTGGCGTCCGCGAAATGTGGGACGGCCTGACGTCGACATCCCTGGACGAATTGACGAAACTTTCCAATCCGAACTCTTCATCTGGCGGGCAATCAAAGAAGGAATGACGACATTGCCCGACGTAAAAGCCGGGCGAATAAATCTGGAAGAGCTGGTACGAATCAATCAGTATCTGGAAATGAACGCCGATATTGAGTACTACAACACGCAGAAACAGCTGAAAGAAGGGAGAAAGCATTATGGGCGCAGTCCGCGAACTCATCGTTAAAATAGCCTTTGCCTTTGACAGCAGAGGAAAGAAACAGGCCGATGCAGCCGTCAATAGTACAAAGAGAAATATGGACAGTATGGCCGCAGAGGCAGGACGAGCAGGCGGGCGGCTGGCCCGTTCCTTCTTGCAGGCTGTGCCGGGTGCAAATGCCGCCATTCGTGCGATACAGCGCGTGCGGGCGTCTTTGTCTGGCGTGCGGGGCGTAAGTATCAAACCGAACGTCAGCGGCCTTACGGGGCAAATGGAAGGCATTGGCGGTCAGGCTACGAAGCTCATTGGCAAATTTGCCGCATTGGGAGCAGCTATTGCCGCCGCATTTATGGCAGGCAAGGCCGCTATTCAGACCGCTGATGAAATGATGAACCTTGACGGACGGTTACGGACACTATACGAGGACGAACAACAACGGTTAGGCGTAGAAAACCGTCTGTATGCCATGTCACAACAGAATCGGCAGGGATTGTCTGAAATGGGCGACCTGTATTTCAAGGTGGCACGAGCTGGCAAGCAGTACGGCATGGGAATGGAAGATGCCGCCCGTGTAACCGACGTTGTTTCTAAAGCTCTTACGGTTGGCGGTGCGTCTGCTCAGGAAGCGCAATCCACTATCTTGCAGTTAGGGCAGGCACTAGGGTCTGGCGTATTGCAAGGTGATGAATTACGATCTTTGGATGAAAATGCCAGCCTGTTAATGCAGCATATTGCCGATTCTATGGGTGTTACCATTGGCGACTTGAAGAAGATGGGCTCAGAGGGCGTACTTACCAGTGAAGCCGTTATGAAGGCCATTATTGCCAGTGGCGGTGCTGTAGATAAAGAGTTCGGGAAAATGCCCGTTACCTTTGGTCAGGCGACGACGAAACTAGAAAACTTCTGGAAACGGTTTGTTTGGTATGTGCAAAGCAGTACGGGCGTATTTGGATGGGTGGCGCAAAAGCTCAGTGATATGGTAGACGTAGCTGACACCGTCATGACATTAGCAACGGGACCACAACAGGGAGCCACGCCGGAAGAAACAGCAGCCAATACGGCAAAATATGAACAGGCCGCCGCTGAAAATCCCCAACTAGTTGCCATTGCTGACGGCATAAATCAGGTAATAGCCGCCTTGCAGCTGGCAGGGCAGTATATCAGCGACGTATTTACCCCGGCCATTGACATGATAAAAGATCACTGGGACGATATTGCGCATACATTTGCGCCTACTATCGAGGTAATGCAAGTTGGTGTTGCTGAGTTGGGCAAAGCGTTTGAAGAATTAAAGCCCATTTTGCAAGTTCTTATGCAAATAATAGGTTCGGCCCTTGTTGCTGCATTATATGCCCTGTTTTATGCTGGATCCATGGTTTTTGCCAGTCTTGCAAAAGGGATACGGGTAGTCGCTGACGTATTAAGTACCGTTTACAACTGGGTGGTTGCAGTTGCGGACGGTATCAGCGGACTAATTACAAAAGCACAGGAATTTTTTGGCTTGCGGGCAGAATTTGACGCTACTGGCAGCGCATTGGATACATTAAGCCAGAAGATTATTAATGTAAACGAACAAAGAAACGAATTCAATTTAAACCGTCCGCAAGAGGTATATCCGTCATTGACGGGCGCCAATACGTTCTTTGCTAACTCATAAAAGGCGGTGATTGTATGCTTTTAGATAGTTTGTTAGGCGACAGCGGTCTTGGATTTGTCAGCAAGTCACGAGGAATACTGCCGAACGTGACGGAACCGGCGCAGATTGGCCCATATTTGACCGTTGATGTTGTCATGAGCCGGGAAACGAAGTTTGACAGCGAAGTATCAGAGTATCCCGTCGAAGATGGCTTTCCCATTGCCGACCACGTAACCAGAAAGCCTATGACGTTATCGCTGGACGTAGTATTTACCCCGACGCCTGTCACGCACATGCAGCGTTTTATCGGTGCGCACTCACTGAACAGCGTCACAAACACACTGATGCAGATCTATCAGGCAGGGGAACCGGTAACTATTAAAATGGTTGATGCCATCTATACGGACATGGTCATGACGTCGGCGCCGCTGCCTAAAAACGTCGACAATGGCTATTGCTACCGCTGTCAGCTTGAATTCACGCATGTACGGCGGGTGGTACAGCGCACAGAGGACGTACCAGAAGAATACGCACAAAACGACGCCGCCGGAAAAGCAGGAACGACAGAAAAAGACGGCGGCGCAGCTTTTACCAGCAATATAGGTACGGGCCTGCAAACGGTAGAGCCGGGTTCTCGCAGACCGGGTATTAATACGGATAATAT